>JAEMGR010000003.1:900000-1025808 GCA_016458225.1 Myxococcaceae bacterium JPH2
CGGAGCGACACCCGTGCTGCGGTTGATGGGCAAGTGCGATGTCGCCGTTCGTCCGCGTGACGTGGATCCGCGCGGGAGCGATGCGACGAGCGTGAGCGGATCCGACTTGGAGCGGGTTGGATCCGAGAGTCACGCGAGTGGCGTGATGAACGTGCGCGAGGCCGACTCGCCTCCGCTCGTTCGGGTGCCTCGCGCGAGCGATGTGACCAGCACGGGCGAGGGCAACATGCGCATCCACGGTTCAGCGCTGCGCGCGAACGATGCGACGAACTTGGGCCCTGGTGACGCGCTTCCGCTCGTGTCGGAGCTGCGCGTGAGTGGGCTCACGGGCGAGGGCGTCGAGGCGCTGCGCGCCGCCATGGTGACGCGGCTGTGGGGGGCGGGCACTCCGTCCGCGGTTGCCCTCGTCTCCGAGCGCCATGCGGATGCCCTGCGTCGCGCGTCCGAGGCGTTGGGCCGCGCACTCGAGGCCTCGCGCGTGTCCACCCTCGAGGTCCTCTCCGGTGAGCTGGGACTCGCGCTGGAGGCACTGGGAGAAGTGTCCGGAACCACCGTTTCCGAGGCGCTCCTGGATGCACTCTTTCAGCGATTCTGCATCGGCAAGTAGCACCCGCGCGGCGTCGCGGGACATGTCAGACCCGTCCCTAGAATGCCCCGCCTCAACCGGTATTCACGGAGGCGCCGTGACGGCACTCAGCACCCACTCGCATCCCTATTCTCTGCTTTCGGCGCTGCCTTCGGGCTGGGTGGGGGAAATCCTCGACGAAGAGCTGGTGGCGTCCCCACGCCCCGGTCTGCCGCAGTCGCGCGCGGCCTTCATGTTGGGCGTGGAACTGGGGGAGGCGCTCGACAAGCGCCGCGGCGGCACGGGCCGCTGGTGCTTCCTCCGCGCGCCAGAGCTGCACCTGGGCCATGACTTGCTCGTGCCAGACCTCGCGGGCTGGCGGCGCGAGCGCATCAGCGAGCCGCTGGACCCCGGTGTGTCCTTCCTCACGCTGACGCCCGACTGGGTCTGCGAGGTGCTCGCGCCCGCCACCACGGGGCTGGACCGCACGCGCAAGTTGCCGCTCTACGCGCGCGAGGGCGTGTCGAATGTGTGGCTGGTGGACCCGGACGCGCGCACGCTGGAGACCTACCAGCGCGTGAAGCGCGGGTGGCTCCTCACAGGAAGCTACGAAGGCGACGCCTGGGTTCGCGCCGAACCCTTCTCCTCAGTGGCGCTGGAGCTGGGCTCGCTGTGGCTGCCGGATGTCCCCGAGGAGACTTCCTTCCTGCACGCCGCTCCCTGAGAGGGCATCGCTCCAGCGGGCGCGCTTGTCCGTGGCATCGTCAGCGGAGGCAGCCAGTCGGCGCACCGCCCGCAGAAGCAGATCCGGATCCACCGGCGCCGCGAGGAACCCGCGAGCGCCGACGGCCTGAGCCCGAGGGAGATCCAACTCGGGCGTCTTGCCCGCCACCAACACCTGCGCACGCACGCGTCGGCCCAGCGCTTCCATGGACGGCAGCGGCGCCACCACGACCTGCGCCTCGTCCGCGGCGAGCACCTCGTCGGTGCGAGCCACGCGCGCCAGCAGCCCCTCGTCGCTCAGCACGCGCACCAACCCCACCGCGGCGGCCGCGCCCCACCCGTACACGAGCACCTGGCCCATGGCCGTCACCGGCTCCAACGGCTGCGGCGTCACCCGCGCCAGCGCTGGCAGCGGAGCACGCGGTGCCCGAGCCTCCAGCGGCGCGAGCAGCGGCAACCCCGTGGCGCCCTCATGGGCGGAGGTCTCCATGTTCGTCAGCTCCGCCATGGTCTCGCCCATCACCACGGGCATGGCGTCATCGGCCTCGGGCAGGGAGAAGCCCTCGAAGCCTGGACGGCGCGGGGCGGGGCCCACTTCGCCTCGGTACAGCCGACCAATGGCCCGGCGAATGGCGGCATCCGTGGCCAGCCGAGCCACCACCCTCCCCTTCCCCGACACGCTCTTCACCACGTCCAGCGACGCCATGCTCGCCGGCGCGGCGATGGCCACCACCAGCACCGTGTCGCGAGGCCCCTGCCCTTCCATCCGCAGCGGCACCACGCGGTGCGCCTCGGCCACCTTCTCCGGGATGAGGCGCGTCAGGACGGACTCGGGTGCCACGGTGTCCAGGTCCACGGTCTGCAGCCCCGCCTGTTCAGCCAGCGCGGCGAACACGACATCGGCGGTGCAGAAGCGCTGGTCCACCACCACCTGGCCCAGCGGAACGCCCCACTTGCGCTGGTAGGCGAGCGCGGACTGGAGCTGCAAGGTGTCCAGCACGCCCCGAGCCAGAAGGATGTCCCCCAAACGCTTCTTCATGATGTCGACTCCTCCGGCCCCCCTACCACGTGGCACGGTGCGCCACTGGGTGGCGCTCGGTCTCCGGGGTGAAACGCGAGCGGTGTCCCCATGGCCCCGGGAAGCTGTGCTTCTTTCCAGGCGATTGGGCTGCTCTTGAACTGTTTCAACGGACTGAGCGCCAATCCTTGAGGCCACCGAGTGTGTGGGCCTCCAAGGGTGGACCCAAGGGCCATGCGACACACCCGCTTTGCGGGCCTTGGTGGGTGGAGGCTAGGCCCACGCGACACACCCACGTGTTGTCGGGGACCCAGTTTGGTCGGCTCGGGTGTGGGCCTGTCATGGGTAGAGCCAGGGTCGCGATTCCCTCCCGCGCGCAGGCCTTGCGTGGCGCATCGCGGAGTTGGCTGAGAGATGGGCCCAAGAGGCGCGCGCCCTCCCCTCGCGCCGCGTGTCGCCGAGCCACGGCCCGTGCACCGCGCCCGCAGGCGGGCCGTACATCGTGGACCTACGGGGTGGGCGCATGCACCGCGGCTCATGGCCTGAGTCGTCACGAGGCACACGGCGCGAGCTTCACCCTCGCGCGAGTGAGAGACCGGGGAACGTGAGCGCCCCGGTCTCTCGTGCTGCGCACTACCAGCGGATCGCGGGCGGCGGCGCGTAGAGCGCGCTCGAGCGCGCGTTGCCTCGCGTCAGTCCCAACTGCTCACCGAGCTGGTACACGGCGCGAGCCTGCTCCATCACGGGCGCCCAGGTCGCGGCGCGCGCGGTGACGTCGTCCTCGCTGTTGTCTCCGTTGCGCTCACCGAACAGCTCGGCGAGGACCTGCGCGGTCGGCTTGGGACGCGGGAACTCCTCGATGTTGATGGGCGCATCCTTGGGCAGCTTCGCGGCCTCCTTCGCCAGCTCGATGGCCTTCGCATATCCGCCCAGCGCATCCACCAGGCCCCGCGTCGATGCGTCCTCGCCGGTCCACACGCGGCCGCGGGCCACGTCGCGCAGCTTCTCCACGGGGAGCTTCCGTCCAGCGGCGGCGCGCGCGGTGAAGTCGGCGTAGATCTGATCCAACGAGTTCTCGAAGCGCTGCTTCTCCTCGGGCGTGAAGTCCGAGTCGGAGCTGTACATGTTCGCGTTGCGGCCCTGGCTGACGGCGTCGAAGTTCACGCCGAGCCTCGCCCAGAAGTCCGCCGTCACGAACTTGCCGCTGTACACGCCGATGCTGCCCGTCAGCGTGCCGGGCTGCGCGACGATCTTGTCCGCGTCCATGGACACGAAGTACCCGCCGCTGGCCGCATAGGTGCCCATGGTGACGATGACGGGCTTGCCCGCCTCGCGAGCGCGCTGCACTTCGCGGCGCACGGTGTCGCTGGCCACGTAGCTGCCTCCGGGGCTGTCCACGCGGAAGAGGATCGCCTTCACGCGCGGATCCTCCACTGCCTTGCGGAACGCCGAGGCCACGCTGTCACCGCCCATCGCCTGTCCACCGCTGAGCGGATTGGACTGGCTCTTGCCGCGCACCAGCTCGCCCACGCCGTAGATGAGCGCGAGGGTGTCGCCGCGCGTATGCGGCCGCCCCGCGCGCTCCAGATACTTGTCCGCGTAGAGGAGCTGAGCGCCCTCCCCGGCCTGCTTCTTCAGGTCGTCGTAGACCTCGTCCCGGTAGCGCAGACCGTCCACGAGCTTGGCCTCCAGCGCCTCCTTGCCGAAGTACGGCGCGTGGTCGATGAGGTCGCGCACCTGGGCCTCGGTCATCTTCCGGCCCTCGGCGACGCCGCGGACAATCTGTCCGTAGAGGCTGCTGGTGAAGCCATCGGTGGCCTCGCGGTGGGGCGCGGTGTAGTCCTGCTCCGTGTAGGTATCGACGGCGTTCTTGTACTCGGCGCGCTTGCTGAAGCGCGGCACCACGCCGAACTTCGCGAAGGCGTCGCGCGCGAAAGGCGTCTCGATGGAGATGCCCGTCAGCGCCACGTCGCCCGAGGGCTGGATGTAGATTTCGTCGAAGGCGCTGGCCAGGTAGTACGCGCCGGTTCCGTTCCCGGACTCGCCCAGGCTGTCCGCGTAGGCCACGGCGCGCTTGCCCTTGGCCCGGAAGGCCTGGACCGCGTCGCGCAGCTCCTGCGCCTGGGCCGCGCTGCCGGGCGAGCCCACGCGCGCCACCACCGACTTCACCCGAGGGTCACTGCCCGCCTTCTCCAGTGCCTCCACCACGTCCCGCACGGTGGTGGGCCGCTTGCCGAAGGCTCCCGCGAAGGACTCGTCGAGCACGTGCTCGGGCAGGGGCTGGTCCAGGTCCAGTTCCAGGACGAGGTTGGAGGGGACGCTCGGCTTGCTGGAGGACGCGAGCACCAGCAGTCCCACGATGCCGATGAAGAAGAGAATGGACAGCGCGCCGATGCAGGCGAGCGCGCCGATGAAGAAGCGTTTCATCCGGAAGGACTCCTGGTGCCCGAGTATCCGAGGGAAGACCCCGGCAGGCGGTGCTTACTACTAACGCGCCTGAGCGACGATGCTTGCCATGCGGGGTGCGCCGCGGATGTCGTGTGGCAACAGGGGCGGGTCCAGCTTGCCCGCCCTCCCGCGGAGCGCGGGCTGTCTCTGCGGGAGAGGGGCCGGACGCTCAGGCGTTTGCGAGTTCTTCGATGCGCAAGGCGTGGGCGTTCAGGCGAATCTCGAGTTCATCCTGCGTCTCGGCGAACTTCACGATGACGCGATGGAGGTTCTTCAGTTGCCACGTGTACTGGGTCTTGAATTGAGAGACCTCTTTCACGAGCTTGTCCAACTCCGTGACGACCATGGACTGCGTCTGGTTCACGCCTGTCACGGACCGCTCCAGGATGGAAATCTGGAGGCTCAGTCGATCGACAGACCGATCCACGAGGATGAGGCGCTCCTCGACCTTCGTCATCCGCACTTCCACGAGGATGAGGCGCTCCTCGACTCTTGCCATCCTGACTTCGAGGTCCGCGAGCCGCTGCGCGACGTTTGCCATCCTGACTTCGAGGTCCGCGAGCCGCTGCGCGACGTTTGCCATCCTGACTTCGAGGTCTGTGAGCCTCCTTTCGATATCAGTGAGACGGTATTCGACCGCTTCGAGCCTCCGATCGATCCGTGCGATGTCTTGTTTGAGTTCCGCGACCCCCTGCTCAAGTCGTGTGAAGCGCTGCTCCGTTCGCTCGTGATGCGCCGATACCTGCTGCCGGAAGTCTCGGAACTCGTGCAGCAGCACCTGCATCACATCCCCGCCCACCATCTCCATGACCATTCCTCCTCCTGGCCCCGGTTCGGCCAGTCACCTCGCTCTACCAAACCCACCTGACACGGCGGATAGGGGGCATCCGCCTCCATACATCCTGTCATGGGACCTTTGAAGTGATCAACGTGGGGAAGAACCTGTCAGGTCGTGTCGAGACAGGGGCTGAACACACCCGCCGCCGCCGCCGCCAAGCCAGGTCGCTCGGGATGGCGGGCACCTCGTGGGTGGTTCAAAGTCCCGTGCACTCTCTGAAAGGTCGCGAGGACCGCATGCCGCGCCGCACCCCGCTCTTCCTGCTGGCCACCCTGCTCGTCGCCTCCACTCCTGGGTGGGCGAAGGGGCCTGCCCCCGCGCAGAAACCGGCCGCCACGGCCTCCGCTCGGGCAGCGACCAAGGAGCCGGCGCTGTCGCCCGTGACGAGCGTGGAAGGCATCACCGAGTACCGCCTGCCCAATGGCCTGCGCGTGCTCCTCTTCCCGGATCCGACCAAGCCCACCGTGACGGTCAACGTCACCTACTTCGTGGGCAGCAAGCACGAGGGCTACGGCGAGACGGGCATGGCCCACCTGCTCGAACACCTCATGTTCAAGGGCACGCCCACCACGACCAACGTGCCGCAGGCCCTCACCGAGCGCGGCGCGCGTCCCAACGGCACCACCTGGTTGGATCGCACCAACTACTACGAGACCCTGCCCGCCTCGGACGACAACCTGCGCTGGGCGCTCGGCTTCGAGGCCGACCGCATGGTCCACAGCTTCATCGCGAAGAAGGACCTCGACAGCGAGATGACGGTGGTCCGCAACGAGCTGGAGTCGGGCGAGAACAACCCGCGCGGCATCCTCTTCGCGCGCGTGATGAGCACCGCGTACCTCTGGCACAACTACGGCAAGTCGACCATTGGCGCGCGCGCCGACCTGGAGCACGTCCCCATCGATCGCCTCCAGGCCTTCTACCGGCGCTACTACCGGCCCGATAACGCGATGGTCGTGGTGGCGGGTCGCTTCGATGAAGCGAAGGCCCTCGCCATGGTGCGCGACACGCTCGGCAAGGTGCCGCGTCCCTCCACGCCAGTCCCAGCCACCTATACGCAAGAGCCCACGCAGGACGGCGAGCGCGAGGTGACGCTGCGACGCGTGGGCGACACGCAGCTGCTCACCAGCGTCTACCACGTGCCCGAGGGCGCCCACCCTGAGTTCGCCACCATCGACGTGCTGACCGAGGTCCTCGGCGACGTGCCGTCGGGTCGCCTCTACAAGTCGCTCGTGGAGACGAAGCAGGCCTCGCGCGCGAGCGCGTTCAACTTCCAGCTCCGCGACCCCGGCGTCATTGGCTTCTCCACCGAGCTGCGGCAGGACCAACCCCTCGCGCCCGCGCGCGACACGCTGCTCAAGGAGGTCGAAGAGGCCGCGCGGCGCCCGTTCACGGCGGACGAGGTGACGCGCGCGAAGACGAGCCTGCTGAAGCAGGTGGATCTGCTGCTCAACAACTCGGAGCGCGCCGCCATCCTGTTGTCCGAGTGGGCCGCCATCGGTGACTGGCGCCTGCTCTTCCTGCATCGCGACCGCATCTCCGAGGTGAAGCCCGAGGACGTCACGCGCGTGGCGGCCGCCTACCTCAAGCCCTCCAACCGCACGTTGGGGGCCTTCCTCCCCACGCCCCAGCCCGACCGCGCCGAGCTGCCTTCGCCCGTGGACGTGGCGAAGATGGTGGACGGCTACCAGGGCCGCGCGAAGGTGGCGCAAGGCGAGGCGTTCGACCCCTCCCCCGCCAACGTGGAGGCGCGCGTCGAGCGCGGCGAACTGCCCGGAGGACTGCGCTACGCCGTGCTGCCGAAGAAGACGCGCGGCGAGATGGTGAACGTGGTGCTCGAGCTGCACTGGGGCACCGAGGAGACCGTGCGGGGCCGAGTGGACGCGGCGCAGTACGCGAGCCGCATGCTCCTGCGCGGCACCGCGAAGCACTCGCGTCAGCAGCTCATGGACGCGCTGGACACCTTGAAGGCGCGCGTGTCCGTCGATGGATCCGCCATCGGAGCGAGCGTCTCCATCGAGTGTCCGCGCGACCACCTCTCCGAGGTGCTGAAGCTCATCGCCGAAGTGTTTCGCGAGCCCTCTTTCGACGCCAACGAGTTCGCCCTGCTGAAGCAGGAGCGCCTCACCGCGCTCGAAGCGCAGCGCAGCACTCCCGAGACCCAGGGCGGCATCGCGTTCTGGCGCGCGATGTCACCGCAGTACCTGAAGGGGCACCCGTACTACGTGCCCACGATGGACGAGCGGCTGACCGGGGTGAAGGGCACGACGCTGGACGAGGCGCGGGCCTTCTACCGAGACTTCTACGGCGCCTCGCACGGCGAGCTCGCGGTGGTGGGCGACTTCGACAAGCAAGAGGTGCTCGCGCAGGTGCAGTCCCTGTTGGGGGATTGGAAGAGCCGCGCTCCCTACGCGCGTGTCCCCTACTCCTACGTGGACGTGGGCGCCAAGGCCGTGACGCTGGAGACGCCAGACAAGGCCAACGCGTACTTCCTCGCGGGGCAATCCCTCTCCTTGCGCGACGATGACGCGGACTGGCCCGCGCTGACGCTGGGCAACTTCATGCTCGGCGGGGGCTTCCTCAACTCACGCCTGGCCACGCGCGTGCGCCAGCAGGAAGGCCTCTCATACGGCGTGGGCAGCAGTGTCCACGCGAACGAGCTGGACGCGGTGGGCAGCTTCGTCACCTATGCCATCTACGCCCCGGAGAACGCGGCGAAGCTGGAGTCCGCGATGCGCGAGGAGATCTCCCGCGCGACGCAGCAAGGCTTCTCCTCCGAGGAGCTGACCAAGGCGCGCGCGGGCCTCTTGGAGTATCGGCAGACGTCGCGAGCCCAGGACGGGAACCTCGCGCGGCAGCTCGCCAGCTACCTGTACTTCGGCCGCACACTCGCCTTCGACGCGGAGCTGGAGCGCAAGCTCGCGAAGCTGACGCCAGACGAGGTCCGCCGGGTCATGGCGGCGCGTCTGAGCTGGGACCGCGTCTCCACCGTGAAGGCCGGCGACTTCGCCGGGGCGCGCAAGAAGGCGCCCGCGTCGGACTCGCTCCCCGCCGCGCCGTAATGGCAGACACGCCACGGTGTCGGGCATGCGGGTTATGTTCCTCGCATGCCCGTCGCCGTGATGGATGGAGACCTGCTCGAACAGCCGGTGGATGCGATTGTCAATGCGTGGAATCGCAACATCATCCCCTGGTGGTTGTTGTTGCCCCAGGGTGTGTCCGGCGCCATCAAACGCCGCGGCGGCACCGAGCCCTTTCGTGAGCTGGCCCGCGTGGGGCCCATGCCGCTCGGCTCGGCGGTGGTGACGGGGCCGGGACGTCTGCCTTTTCGCGGCATCATCCACGTCGCCGGAATCGACCTGCTGTGGCGCGCCTCAACGCGCTCCATCCAGGACTCGGTCCGCAATGCCTTGGCCCGCGCGCGTGAGCATGGCTTTGGCTCGGTGGCGTTCCCCGTCATCGGCTCGGGTTCGGGCCGCTTCGATGAGGCGCGTGCGCTCGCGCTCATGCAGGAGGCGATGCGGGACGCGGACACCGCGTCGCTCGACACGCGCATCATCCGCTACCGCGCGCCGTGACTCGGGGAGGCCCATTCCTTCCGCCCAGGCGTTCCACCGATGATGCGTGGGGCGGGGGGATGGACCTGGGAACACGGGAGTGGATGCGATGAAGGCTGGCGGCTGGATGCGGGGATTCGTGGTGGGTGTCGCGGTGCTGGGGCTCGGGGCGTGCGCGGCGGGGAAGGGGGATGGAACGAAGTCCACCTCCGAGGCCCTCGCGGTGGCGCCCGCGACGGTGACTCGGGATGCCGGCACCGGGCAGACCTGTGAGCCGGCGACCTGCTCCTCCCTGAAGCTGCGCTGCGGCCGGGCCGACGATGGCTGCGGCGGACAGGTGGACTGCGGGGCGTGCGCCTCCTCCGCCTGCGGACCCGACGAGATGTCCTGCTGCGGCGCCTGCGTGCCGAAATCGGAGGGGCGCTGCCCGGAAAATGTGCACTGCCCCGCGCCCGCTCCGCTGCTTTGACCCGGGGCCGGAGGGGCTCTGAGCCCAGTGATTTCCACCGGTTCGGAGCCTCGGGCGGGTCGCGCGAGGAATCTTTGGCGGGCATGTAGAGAATTCGTGCTCGGCTCCGACCTATGCGTGACCGCGCCTCATCACGGGGCGCCGGTGACAACCGACGGAGTCGACCATGAAGTACATCCTGATGATGAACACCCCCGGCAATGGCCCGTACCAGGTGGCGAACTGGCCGCAGCAGGACATCAAGGCGCACATCGCCTTCATGATGGGGTTCGCCAAGAAGCTCAAGGGGACGGGCGAGCTGGTGGCCGCCGAGGGACTCGCGGGGCCCGACCAGGCCAAGCGCGTGCGCGCGGGCGCGGACGGCAAGCCCATCACCGACGGCGTGTTCCCCGAGTCCAAGGAGTTCCTCGCCGGCTACTGGATGATCGAGGTGGAGAACCCGGAGCGCGCCTACGCCATCGCCGCCGAGGCCTCCGCCGCCCCGGGCCCGGGTGGCAAGCCGCTCAACATGGCCATCGAAGTGCGCCAGGTGATGAGCGGCCCTCCGCCTGAACTGATGTGATGCACGCGGCCTCCGCCCAGATGGAGGACCTGCTCCGGACGCTCGCGCCGCAGGTGCTCGGCGCGGTGATCCGAAGGTTCCGCGACTTCAGCGCCTCCGAGGACGCCGTCCAGGAGGCGTTGATCGCCGCGGCCGAGCAGTGGCCCCGTCTGGGCGTGCCGCAAGAGCCGCGCGCGTGGCTCATCCAGGTGGCCGCGCGCCGCCTCTCGGATCAGGTCCGCGCCGAGACCGCGCGCCGGCGCCGCGAGGAGCTCGTGGTGAGCCTGGTGCCGCCCGAGGAGCAGCTCGCGCTGGCGCTCGACGAGGACGAGACCGCGGGGCGGGATGACACGCTCGTGCTGCTCTTCATGTGCTGTCACCCCGCGCTCTCCACGGCCTCGGCCATCGCGCTGACCTTGCGTGCGGTGGGAGGGCTCACCACGGCGGAGATCGCGCGGGCGTTCCTGGTCCCCGAGGCGACGATGGCGCAGCGGATCAGCCGCGCCAAGCAGCGCATCCAGGACTCGGGCGTTCCCTTCCAGATGCCCACGGCGGAGGAGGGGACGCGGCGCCTGGGAACCGTGCTGCACGTGCTGTATTTGATTTTCAGCGAGGGCTACACCGCGAGCTTCGGATCCGAGCTGCGCCGCGGCGACCTGTCCGGTGAAGCCCTGCGCCTGACGCGACTGCTCTACGGCCTCCTCCCAGAGGACGGCGAAGTGGCGGGGCTGCTCGCGCTGATGCTCCTGACGGACGCGCGGCGCGCGGCGCGCACGGGTCCCTCGGGCGAGCTGATTCCGCTCGAGGAGCAGGACCGCCGCCTGTGGAACGCGGCCGAGATTGCCGAGGGCATCGCGCTCGTCACCGCGACGCTGTCCCGAGGCGCAGTGGGACCGTATCCACTCCAGGCCGCCATCGCCGCGGTGCACGACGAGGCCCCCTGCACCGAGGCCACGGACTGGCCGCAGATTGTCGCGCTGTACGAAGTCCTGATGGGCTTCTCGGACAACCCGATGGTGACGCTCAACCACGCCATCGCGGTCGCCATGGTGCAGGGACCTCAAGCGGGCCTGCACCTCTTGAAGCGCCTGGACGCGGATGCCCGCCTCGCGGAGCACCACCGGCTGGATGCGGTGCGAGCCCACCTGCTGGAGCGCGCGGGCGAGCGCGACGCGGCCATCGCGCACTACCTGAAGGCGTCCCAGCGCACCACCAGCCTCCCCGAACGCGACTACCTGCTCGTGCGCGCCGCGCGGCTGCGAGACACCGGCGCCTGAGCCGGGATGTCAGACCCATTGGCTATACCTTCACGTGTCGCGCACACGGGGGCCGCGCCGTCCTCTCGGCTTCGGGTCCCCACACCGTTGCGCCCTCACCGCACGGAGGAGATCGCCCCCCGTGTGCGCGACAGCAGTTCGGCAGCACGCGAGGACGGGGGCCTCGCGGTCGCGCCCAAGGGCGCGGGTTCCACGGCGAATCGGGGCGCCGGTGAACGGACGAAGAGGGGGATGCCGAGCGCGCCGAGGGGGACGCGCGAGAGGGGGAGAGTGGCGCGGGGGGCGCCTGGCGGCCGAGGGGGACGCCGTTCCAAGACCAAGACAGACATCTGGAGTGCCACCTGTCCGGTGGGGTTGGCTGCCGTGAGCGTCCGGCCCACCCGCTGGAGAGGTGACCGGTGCGCGCGAGGCGGGCAGCGTTTCAACCCCTCCCACTGTCCGCCTCGCGCTGCTCCCGTCCCCGGAAGAGGGGAGGGGAGGGCGCCTGGGTGTTCGCTCGCGTGGGCCTTTGCTTGCCAAGGGCCCGGGCCGGGGACATAGGGAAGCGCAAGGCCGCAGCGCGCGGGGCTCGGTGCCCGGCGTGACGAAGCGGGCCCGCGCTCAGGTGTCGGACGCGGGTGGCGCGTGGCCCTCGCGAGCGATGGGACTCCGGTACGACGTCATCGTGGTGGGGCTGGGCCATGCGGGCTGCGAGGCCGCGCTGGCCTGTGCGCGCTTGGGCGTGTCCACGCTCGGCGTGACGCTCAAGCGGGACCGCGCCGCGGTGATGAGCTGCAACCCCGCCGTGGGCGGCACGGCCAAGGGCCACCTGGTGCGCGAACTGGATGCGCTCGGCGGCGAGATGGGCCGCGTGGCGGACCTGGCGGGCACGCACTTCAAGACGCTCAACGAATCCAAGGGCCCCGCCGTGCAGGCGACGCGCGTGCTCTGCGACCGCGAGGCCTACGCCGCCGCCATGCAGTCGGTGCTCTTCTCGCAGCCGAACCTGGACGTGCGCGAGGCCGAGGTGTCCTCGCTCGTCGTCGAGGGTGGCCGCGTGGCGGGCGTGGTGCTGGGCGATGGCACGCAGGTGCTCGCCCGCGCGGTGCTGCTCACCACGGGCACCTTCCTTCAGGCGCTCATGCACGTGGGCGAGAAGAAGGAAGTGGGCGGCCGGCTCGGTGACGACGCGGCGCGCGGGTTGTCGGATTCGCTGCGCGCGGCGGGCTTCTCGCTCGGGCGCTTCAAGACGGGGACGCCGGCGCGACTCGCGCGCGCGAGCATCGACTGGGACGCGGTGACGCCGCAGCCCGGAGACTTTCCGCCGCGCCCGTTCTCCTGGCGCACGCGCGGCGAGCTGTCCTCGGGCGAGGTGTTCCCCCGTCAGCCGCCGGTGACGTGCGGCCTCACGGCGACGACGGCCGAGACGCATCGGCTGCTGCGCGACAACCTGCACCGCTCGCCGCTCTTCCAGGGGGACATCGTGGGGCGAGGGCCGCGGTACTGTCCCTCGCTGGAGGACAAGGTGGTGCGCTTCGCCGCGCGCGAGCGTCACCAGGTCTTCCTCGAGCCCGAGGGACCGAGCTCTCCGCTGGTGTACCCGGCGGGGTTGTCCACCAGCATGCCGGCGGACGTGCAGCTCGCCTTCCTGCGCACGGTGCCGGGGCTGGAGCGGGTGGAGGTGGTCCGCTTCGGCTACGCGGTGGAGTACGACTACGCGCCCCCCACGCAGCTGCGCGCCACGCTGGAGACGAAGGCGGTGTCGGGCCTCTTCTTCGCGGGGCAGCTCAACGGCACGTCGGGGTACGAGGAGGCGGCCTTCCAAGGACTGTGGGCGGGCCTCAACGCGGCCCTCCAGGTGAAGGGCGAGCCGCCGCTCCTCTTGGGCCGAGACGAGGCCCACGGCGCGGTGCTGGTGGACGACCTGGTGACGAAGGGCGTGGACGAGCCGTTCCGCATGTTCACCAGCCGCTCCGAGCATCGGCTCAAGCTGCGTGAAGGGAACGCGGACCTGCGACTGGCGAAGCACGGGCACCGGGTGGGGCTCCTCCCGCGCGAGGCCCTGGAGCGCGCCGAGGCCCGAGCCCACGCGGTGACGGACGAGGTGGCGCGGCTGAAGCGCGGCGGCCTCGCGCTGCGCCTGAAGCGTCCGGAGATGAGCCACGCCCAACTGGGCGAGGGGCGAGAGGACTGGCCGACGCTGCCTCCAGACGTGGTGGAGGAGGTGGAGGTGGAGGTGAAGTACGAGGGCTACATTGCCCAGGCCGAGCGAGCGGCGGCGCGCGAAGCAGAGGCCACGGACCGGTGGCGGATCCCCGAAGGGTTCCGCTTCGATGCGGTGCGGGGACTGAGCGCCGAGGCGGTGGAGAAGCTGTCGGCGCATCAGCCGGGGACGGTGGGGCAGGCTCGGCGAATTCCGGGGCTGACGCCCGCGGCGGTGTCGCTGTTGCTGGTGGCGCTGAAGCGGGGACCGGGGCCGGTGAGTGGCTGTGCGCTGCCCCCGGAGTGATCAGAACCCGGGGTGTGGACAACGTGTGGGCAACTCTGGGGACAGAGAGTCCATGAATGATTCCAGCGGTTTAGGGACCGCTTGGACAGGGAGACGCTGTGGATAACGCGCGGTTCTCAGATCAGCTCGCGGTGGGATGCCGAGCCTTGGGCGTGTCGGTGGGGGAGGACGTGGGGCCTCGGCTGTTCCGGCTGATGGGCGAGCTCCTCAAGTGGAACGCCAAGGTGAACCTCACGGCCATCACCGCGCCGGACGAGGTGCTGGAGAAGCACTTCCTGGACTCGCTCGCGGTGCTGCCCGAGGTGACGGGGGCGACCTCGTTGTTGGACCTGGGCGCGGGCGCGGGCTTCCCGGGGTTGCCGTTGCGAGTGACCTTGCCGACCTTGGGCGTGACGTTGGTGGACGCGGTGGGGAAGAAGGTCGCGTTCATCAAGGCGGCCTCGGCGACATTGGGGTTGGGCGTGCGGGGACTGCACGCGCGCGCGGAGGGCAAGCCCGAGGCGGAGGGGATTCCCCGCGCGCAGGTCCTGATTGCGCGAGCGTTCATGGACTTGCCGGACTGGTTGGCGCTCGCGCCCGCGTATGTGGAGCCGGGAGGTCGCGTGGTGGCGATGCTCGGCAAGGCGCAGACGGACGCGGAGCTGGCGGCGCGCGCGGCGGAGCGGAACCTGAAGGTGGTGTCGGCGCGGGCCTATCGGCTCCCGTTCTCCGGAGCGGAGCGGCAGGTGGCGGTGTTCGCGAAGGAGTAGGGGAGGGCGCGCCTCGCTCTCAACCGAGAGCGAGCGCTCCAATCTGTTGGAGTTCCGTTGGTCCCTTGCGGCGATGCGTCCACGCCGCGAGCCGAGCCCGATACCCTCCGCGCGAGCCATCCATGGCGCCGCGGAGGCGCGACGGGAGTCGACGGTGGAGCACTTCAAGCTGCGGGTCGCGAGGCCGACGCGAGACCTGGACGCGGTGGTTCGCTTCTACGAGGGAGCGCTGGGCTTCTCGCTCCTGGGAGGCTTTCGGGACCACGAGGGCTTCGACGGGGTGATGCTCGGGCACTCGGGAGCGCCGTACCACCTGGAGTTCACGGTGGAGCACGGCCACGAGGCGCCGCGCTCACCCTCCGAGGACAACCTGCTGATCTTCTACGTCCCGGACCGAGCGCAGTGGGATGCGTGGGTCGCGAAGGTGGAAGCCGCGGGACACCGAGCCGTGGTGTCGCGGAATCCCTACTGGGACGCGGGGGGGAAGACCTTCGAGGATCCAGATGGCTACCGCGTGGTGCTCTACCAAGGAGACTGGAAGCGCTGACGCAAGGCCGCGGAACGCGCGAGCCGCGAGCGGATGCCCGTGAAGTGCGATGAGGGCGCTCCTCCCGAGTCCTTCGCCCGCGACGTGGGCACGAAGGTCGAAGCGGGAGTTGATCCGCTCCGACGGAGCAACGTGACCCGGCGATAGCGCGGACGTCTTCGCATGAAGACGTGGTCCGTCGAGGCACGCGTACGAAGTCATCTGTCAGCCGCGCTTCGAGAAGTCGGGTCCGTTCCTGACTCGGACGTGGTCTGCGCGTGGCAGAGGGCACCTCAATCCCGAAGGTCCAGCGCCAGTGATGTCTCAGCGGTTCGAGTCGCCGAGCGCATCGGCTCCGCGCGTGGAACCTCTCCATGGGGCATCGGCTGACGAGGACTCATCGCCAACAAGGATGGCCGGTCAGCGGCAACTGATCCGCAGGCAGGAGCAGGCCGCGCTTCCATCCACAGGTTCGCAAGAGTCCTCGGAGAGGAGGGCTGACGGACTGAGAGGCGCGAGCACGACTGAAGCGCGCAGCGACATCGAGGGCATCGAAGTGTGTCGCCGTTCGACATCCCCAGAACGGGGGAGGGCGGGTTCTCGGAAGGGGAGGGGAGGGGACACCAGGTGCTGAAGAGGCGAACTCCCCAGGCCACCACCGACCGGTGCCAGCCGAGACACGACCGCATCGCGGCTCAGCGGATTCACGGCGCGGAGCCCCGCTCGATTCACAGGAGGGCATGCCCGAGCCTGCCTCACTCCAGGCTCATCACCGCGAGCCCCTGGAGCCCTTCCTCAGTCCAGGTGGAAGAGGCGCGCTCGGAGCATCGGCGCGTCAGGAGCCGATGCTCTGAGCCGCGCCACGCTGAGCCCAGCCCACCATGTCGCGCTTGCGCCATTCGGACCTCAATCATCCCTGAGGAATGACGACCTGGGAGTGGAGCGACAGGGCGCGCACGAGAGTCATCAGCACCCAGCGAGACTGCTCACGCGATGCTCGCTGTCAGCGTCTCCGTTCGGATCCATGGGGTGGCGACGCGGCCCATGCACGTTCCACAGGGAACCCACATGAGCGCTCGGAGTCAGTCACGGTTGGCCGCCTCCCGAATGCGATGAGGAGACTGTGAGGTCGACACGCGAACCCTCATCGCAGTGACCGACCGCAGCCGAACGGCGCCACTTCGGTTCCCCATGGAACGCGTCGCAGTCCCGCCAGTCTCGGCAGAGTGAATCGCGCCAGCCGCAACTCAGGTCTGGGTGGGCGATCCCAGGTTCTCGAACCATCCGTCGAGAGCGCGAGGGGTCCATCCGTCGAATGCAGACCGTCAGCCCGAAGGTGCGGATGCGAGTGTCTCGTGCCTGAGCCACTCAAGCATCAGGCCCGCATCACCACCGAGTCCTCAGCCGCCAAGCAGCTTCTCGACACGACCCCCATGTTTCGCGACGCGAGCGCATCCGGCGGAGTCGTTGCACATGCGCCGAGGATGGGGACCTGCAGTCGTGCTGCGCTGTGCACATTGGGGACGCCACGCCACGGCGGCACGTGGATGAAGGCAAGGCCGAGGAGACTGCTCCGAGAGCCATGCCTCATGGCGCTCGAAGCGACGCGGACGAGGCCGATGAGGAACAGCCCGAAGCACATCCATCACAGCCCTGTTGGGGACCGGCGATGCCCCATGGACTGCACCGCCAGGGACAGGTTCCGACGGGATGCGAAGCCTTCCAATCTGCGCTCACCCGCGAGGGGCGTGACACCGCATCGGATGTGCCGTGCCCATGACGCCCAGCGAGTAGCGAGGTGGATGGACGTCATGCACGCCACCATGCCGAGCCGATGCTCCGCGAGAGCGGCGGATGACGCCGAGCTTCATCACAGGCGAGCTCGCGCAATCACCCGGCCGGTTCAGGCCATGTGCCGCTGACATGAGCAGCAAGTCGCCGCCGGGTTCGCAGCAGCCCGAGCCTGCGCGAGGCAGTGCGCAAGTCGTCGATGCGGTTCCACACGGAACGCCGCGAAGCGCGCAGCGACTTCGTGGCCCAAGGGAAGTCAGCAGCGTCAGAGACGGACTCAGGACCGGAGCGCGACGCCTCTCCAGCAGGTGACGTCGATGGACTCGGAGGTGCGCTGCATCCGGTCCGAAGAGTCGTTCCCCTGGAGTGCGGAGGCTCACCCGCGGACCCCATGATGAACCGAAGTGAGGCAGCACTTGGGTGCCACCGTGACCAGCAAGGCATGCAGGGCACCGATGCCTGAAGTGCGGTGACACCGAACCCGAAGCGCAGGAACGGAGCGCCTCTGCGTCGCGAGGACGACAGGCCAGTCCTCACCACCCAATCCGCGCAGGGCAACGACATGGATGGCCTTCCACACGGGGCAACGCTGTGCCCAAGACGCTGATGCGTGCGAGTCGCCGAGACCTGCTCCGGCTTCGACGACATGACGGGTGAAGTTGGTAGGCCACGTCGTGGCACCGAACCCGCCCGAAGCAGTGCCCACGAATGCGGCTCGACCTGGACCATGGCTGCTGACCTACGAGCCCTGTGATGAACCGAAGTGAGTCAGGTCTCGAGTTTCATCATGGCCAATCCGGCCATCTTCGTTCCCCCATGAGCCATGGCCCTGACGCCTGGAGGAGTGGGCGCTGGTTCCCAAGTCAAAGCGTGAGCCAGAGTTCTTCGGCTCGATGAGGTGGGCGTGCCCGGTCACACCATTGGACCGCACGAAGCAACGGCTCATGGGTGCCAAGCGATGGTGCACCGTGGAGCCGATGAGTGGCCCGCGTGGCGGGCTGACGAGAGTCGGGTCGCAGGTCCACAGGGTGGTCCGTGAGCCTGACCATCGCTCCAGTTGGACCCGTGGTGAGCGCCTCGCCCGATGCTTGTCGAACGACGAGGCCCGCCGAGTTCGAAGCGGACGGATGGGGAAGCCACCTCGCTGCGCGGTGCGCTCGGCATGCCCGGTCATGCACCGGACTCGCGCGGAGCAACACCGCTCGGAGCCGTTCCACGTGGAACACGACGGTCCATCCGTGCGCCTGAGTTGAGCGGGCTCACCGGTCCGATGGGTGGCTGATGAGGCCCGCCTTCGTTCGAGATGGAACCGTGCCCGACGCATCACCTCGATGCTTCATGGTGGGTGATGCGTGTTCCGGATCCGGGGCCGAAAGCTGGTGAGCGAGAGGCGCTGCTTTGTGGGCCTCACGTGCCCGGACTCGCTACCAAGCCTGCACGAAGCAGTGACTCACGAAGCCGTTCCACGTGGAACACGGAGGCTCACCAACGAGCCCGAGGTGACTCGGTTCGTGGAGGCGCTGCGCGGTCAGCGAGGTTCGTCAGCGTTCCACGTGGAACAGCACTGAGGCGCGGATTGAGCGCGAGCCTCCAACGACCGTGGGATGGATCCAGCTCCCTGCAAGGGTCGTCGAGACCTGTTCCGTCCATCCCTGCAGCGAGGCTTGGCTGAGCCACGAGACAGGCCCGAAGTGCTGCTCCACGTGGAACCCGGAAGTGCATCCACGAGCCCCGAAGTGAGTTCGTTCTCCATTCCAACGGGGTCGCCGATGAGGCCATCCACGTTCCACGTGGAACAGCGCTGAGCAGGTGTCAGCGCGAAGCACGAACAAGGGTGAGAGTTGGATCCGAAGCCGTGGAAGGGGCGGGGAGCGTCTCGCCATCCAACGTGACCGAGTGGCTCAGGCCGTCCTCAACCTGTGCTCGAACTGCTGTTCCACGTGGAACACGGAAGCCCATCCACACGCCCGAACGGCGGCTGGTCGTCGGTCCTTTGCAAGGTCGATGAGGCCCGTCGGTGTTCCACGTGGAACAGCCCATTCACATCGCCCCAGCGCTTGAAGGTCAGCGCACTGACCTCGGATCCGAAGCCAGAAGAGGTGGCGATGGACGGTTCGTCCGGGAGTGTTCCTGGGTTCGGATGGGTCGCGCGAGATGGGTGCGAACTGTCGAAACAGGTGAAGCACGAAGGCACATCGGCGAACCCCAAGTGGGTCCCTTCGCCGGTCAGTTCCATGGCCCGTGAGGCCCGTGCTTGTTCCACGTGGAACAGCGCCGCACGCATCCCGCCGATGCTTGAAGTGCCGTGCACGGGCTCCGGATCCGCGGTCGAAGGACGCGGCAATCAGTGGCTGAGCGAAGTGCCGTCCCGCGGTTTCGAAGGGTCACGCGTTGAGGTCGAAGTGCTGTTCCACGTGGAAGAAACACGGGCCGCACTCTCCACGAAACCGACCGTCGAAGGGACCCACTTGGGGCTCGCGGATTCGGCTTCGTGTTCCACGTGGAACACGAAGCCGAATCGGCGAGCCCCAAGTGGGTCCCTTCGACGGTCGGTTTCGTGGACTGTGCGGCCCGTGTTTGTTCCACGTGGAACAGCGCTGCGCGCATCACTCCGATGCTTGAAGTGCCCGTGCACCGGCTCCGGATCCGCGGTCGAAGGTTGCGGCAAGCGATGGCTGAGCGAAGTGCCGTCCCGCGGTTTCGAAGGGTCACGAGTTGAGGTCGAAGTGCTGTTCCACGTGGAACACGAAGCCGAATCGGCGAGCCCCAAGTGGGTCCCTTCGACGGTCGGTTTCGTGGACTGTGCGGCCCGTGTTTGTTCCACGTGGAACAGCGCTGCGCGCATCACTCCGATGCTTGAAGTGCCCGTGCACCGGCTCCGGATCCGCGGTCGAAGGTTGCGGCAAGCGATGGCTGAGCGAAGTGCCGTCCCGCGGTTTCGAAGGGTCACGAGTTGAGGTCGAAGTGCTGTTCCACGTGGAACACGAAGCCGAATCGGCGAGCCCCAAGTGGGTCCCTTCGACGGTCGGTTTCGTGGACTGTGCGGCCCGTGTTTGTTCCACGTGGAACAGCGCTGCGCGCATCACTCCGATGCTTGAAGTGCCCGTGCACCGGCTCCGGATCCGCGGTCGAAGGTTGCGGCAAGCGATGGCTGAGCGAAGTGCCGTCCCGCGGTTTCGAAGGGTCACGAGTTGAGGTCGAAGTGCTGTTCCACGTGGAACACGAAGACGCATCAGCGAGACCGAAGTGAGCCCGTGCGCGGGACCGATGAGGCCTGCCGTTGTTCCACGTGGAACAGCGCTGCCTGCGTCGCGCTGAGGATGGAGGGGCCTCACGCCGGCTCCGGATCCGTAGCCGAAGGAAGCAGTCAGCGGTGGGGTTGTGAAGTGCTGCCTCGCGGTTTCGGGGAGCCACGAGTTGAGGTCGAAGCGCCGCACCACGTGGAACACGAAGACGCATCCATGGGCTCGCGATGGGCCGGATGTGAATTGGGTCTCGGCCTTGTTCGGCTGCTGGTGAGGCTCATCAACGTTCCACGTGGAACAGCGCTGCGTGCATCACGTGGAGGGTTGATGGACCACGCGCCAGTCCTTGGAGCCGCGGCTGGGTGAGGAGGCCATCGACGGCTTCACCAGGGCTCGCGTTCTGCGGGGGCCGCGAGTTGAGGTCGAAGCGCCGTTCCACGTGGAACACGAGGCGCATCGCTGAACCGGAAGTGAGCCCGGTCGCGGAACCCGTGGGCGCCCATGAGGCCCGCGCTTGTTTCACGTGGAACGGCGCTGGGCGTGTCGCCCTGAGGGTTGAAGTGCCGCGCGGCCTCGGATCCTTGGCCGAGGGACGGGCCACCGATGACTTCAATGAGTGAGGCCGTTGGGCTCGTGGTGCGCCCGAAGTGCGTGGGGTCCCAACTGCGGTCCGGCGCCAGTGAGGACCGTCAGCGTTCCACGTGGAACAGCGAAGAGGAGGTCTCGGCCTGAGGCTTGAAGTGACCGCGACGGAAGCCGAGGTCGAAGCCAAGGAGCCGAGGTCGATGGCGTCGGTGTGTCGCGAACTCGGCCGAGGTGATGTGGCGGAACGGAGGTCCTTCGTGAGCCATGGATGCGAGTGCACAGACCTCGCGACGGGCCACCTGAGCTAGGTCGCACGTCCACGTGGATGACTGGTGCGGTCTGCTTCATTCCACCTGGAACCGTGCCAGTCGCACACCGGTCGGATGCTTGAGGGCTGACCAAGCACTGGCCTCGAAGATCAACGGCGAGAGCATCCGCAGACCTGCGTGGATGAACCGAACACGCCCGAGAGGTCGTGGGCGAGCTGGATGAAAAGTGGCTCGAAGGTGGAGGCGCTCAGCCCCACTGAGTTCCACCTGGACCGGCGCAGGTCGTGCGCATGAGCGCGCGGTTGAGCAGGAGAGGTTGCGAGGTCCGTCATCCCGTGCGGAGCAATGCCGACGGAGTTCCACGTGAAACTCCAGGGACCGCCCACCGAGGTCTGGATGCGGGTGCTCGGTGACGCGGCACGCTCAATCCATGAATCGTGAGCCTCGGTGTTCGGCCCGCGGACCATGCGCCGGAGTCGAGTCAGCGCATCGCGAACCGCTCGAACCTCAGGTGCTGTCAGTGACGGGCCCGCGCAGTGAGGCATCCTGGTCGCAGGACATGTCGAGTCACAGGGAGCCGCCCTGTTCGCCCCCGCGATGAATCCACGGTGACCGTCGTTGCTTCATGAGGAACGAGGGCCGCCGCGAATCCGCATCCGATGCGTCGCGTGGGTGCGGCGTCGCCATGGGCGGAACACGTGCTCGACCTCAGGCCAACCGGGGTGATGCGCATGGGTGGTCGACATCAACGGTCCAGTTGGAGCGCGTCTCACCTTCGCGGCGAAGTCGCCATGCAGGCAGGTGCCGGCCAGCAACCCAAGGAAGGGGACGAGTGGCCTGGGCGAAGTGCCACCGTCTTCGGAGAAGTCGCCATGCAGGCAGTTGCTGGCCAGCAACCCAAGGAAGGGGACGCGTAGCCTGGGCGAAGTGCCACCGCCGGCTTCACGAGCGAGGCAGATGCTGTAGTCAGGCTTCGAGATGGACCCGCGAGGCTCTCGGTCGAGGGTCGTGAAGACACGGTGCCGCCGCGACTCGTGGAGATGGAATACCAGGTGGTCGCCGCCTCGTGGCCCATGGACGCAGCAGTCCGGACCGATGGCTGGGCGGCGAATCCACGCAAGACGCCGCGAAGGACATCGCGAGGGCACGAAGCGCCGAATGCGTCGCGGTGCGAGATGCCTGCTACTCCACGCTCGCGACACGCCGAAGCCGGAGGCAGGGACGTGTCGCGAGTGGAGCCGATGAGGCGAACGGCTTCATCGAAGGCGCAAAGTGCACGAGGTGCTGCATGGCTCATCGGACGGCTGCTCGGACGGTCGCTGTGCTGACGTTGAGGATGAAGCCGAGCCTCACGAGTTGGTGTGCGAAGTAGGGCGACGAGATGAAGCTGAGCCCGCTGGCGAAGAGGGCTCCGCTGAAAGCACGCGGGGGACGAACGGGGTGGGGCGAGTGATGGCCAGGCTGCGCCTGACGCCGAAGCCAAGTCTCGGCGCGGAGTTGGTAGCGAAGTTGAGGCGCGAGGTGGGGCTCAGCCGCAGCTGAGTCGCAATCAGGGAACCATGCGGGACCGAGATGCTGCTGCACTCCGAACGGTCCGATGACGCGGGCTGAATGGTCCGGCCGCAGCGACAAGCAAAGGCATCGATCCCCCATGCTCACGCAAGAAACGAGGTCCTCGTTGCCTCCGCGATAGAGGCGAGCGTGTCGGAACGATGCACTCAGCTCAAGGGCTGGTCGCGGCGCAAACTGGGCGGTCGGCGCAGCGGAGTGCTCAGCCCGGCCGCCCCGCTGCTGCGATGGATCCGAGTCCCTGTCCCGAGGGAGTCAGTGCAGTCATGCCGGCTGCGCAAGGTTCGCGAGCGCGTTGGAGCGAAGCGCTCGGTTGGAAGTGCGAGGCACCGCTTCGAGCCGGCTCTGAAGACTGCGCTGACTGGCCGAACAGCGACTGACGATTCAGCCGCCCGGTATGACGCTGGCCGATGGTGGCGAGCACGTTGGAACAAAGCGCTTGGTTGGAAGTGCAAGGCACCGCTTCGAATCGGCTCCGCGAATCGCTCTGTCTGGCCGGACAGCGACCGACGATCCAGCCTCACGGGGCGCTGGCCAATGGTGGCGAGCGCGCTGGGGCGAAGCACTCGGCTGGAAGTGCGGGGCACCGCGTCGAACCGGCTCCGCGAATCGCCCTGTCTGGCCGGACAGCGACCGACGATCCAGCCTCACGGAGCGCTGGCCAATGGTGGCGAGCGCGCTGGGTCGAAGCACTCGGCTGGAAGTGCGGGGCACCGCTTCGAACCGGCTCCGCGAATCGCCCTGTCTGGCCGGACAGCGACCGACGATCCAGCCTCACGGAGCGCTGGCCAATGGTGGCGAGCGCGCTGGGTCGAAGCACTCGGCTGGAAGTGCGGGGCACCGCTTCGAACCGGCTCCGCGAATCGCCCTGTCTGGCCGGACAGCGACCGACGATCCAGCCTCACGGAGCGCTGGCCAATGGTGGCGAGCGCGCTGGGTCGAAGCACTCGGCTGGAAGTGCGGGGCACCGCTTCGAACCGGCTCCGCGAATCGCCCTGTCTGGCCGGACAGCGACCGACGATCCAGCCTCACGGAGCGCTGGCCAATGGTGGCGAGCGCGCTGGGTCGAAGCACTCGGCTGGAAGTGCGGGGCACCGCTTCGAACCGGCTCCGCGAATCGCCCTGTCTGGCCGGACAGCGACCGACGATCCAGCCTCACGGAGCGCTGGCCAATGGTGGCGAGCGCGCTGGGTCGAAGCACTCGGCTGGAAGTGCGGGGCACCGCTTCGAACCGGCTCTGCAACCTGCGCCAGCTTGCCGGATAGCGACTGACGATTCAGTCGCTCGGAGGGCTGGCCCATGGCGGCGAGCGCACTGGGACGAAGCGCTTGGGTGGAAGGGCGGGGCACCACTTCGAACGGCTCTGCGAGTTGCTCTAGCTGCCCGCACAACGGCCGACGATTCGGCCGCTCGGAGCGCTGGCCAATGGCGGCGAGCGCGTTGGTACGAAGCGCTCGGTTGGAAATGTGGGGCACAGCTTCGAACCGGCGCTGCAAACTGCGCTGACTGGCCGAACAACGACTGACGATTCAGCCGCACGGTGCGTTCGCGGAAGCGGCGAAGTCTTGCAGGCTTCGCGATGGTGCCGAGCGTGACGGAGTGATTGGTCAAGTGCATGACCCAGCACCTCTTCAAGTGCATGGCCCGGCACCATGCCGAGCTCGTGGACGCCGGAGGCTGTGCAAGGCCGGGAGTAATGCGGCAGATGATTGCGCCGAGGCGTGACGCTCACGGGGCCAGCGAAGTCATGTGCGCTGCGATGGTGCTGCGCGTGCCGGTCTGAGGGGCGCACGGAGGGAACGGCGGCGCTGTGCCGAGCTGCCTGCTGCGAGCCGTGTGCACGAATCAGCTGCGGCGAGAGGGTGATTGCCGTCGAACGCTCGCGCCGACGCAGGCGATGATGTCCTAACCGGCCACGCACGGGTTCCAGGCGAATCGGAGCGCAGTACGCGGTTGGCGGCATGGCGGCGCTGCGAAGCGCGTGGCCCGAACCTGCTGACTGCGAGCCCAGTCACAACGCAGGTGATGACGGACGCGAGTCCCACCGACCCACTCAAGCGCTGAACCAGGTGAGGCGTGATGAAGGGGAGCGTGCCGGAACGAAGTGCTCGGCTGGAGGTGTAGCGACACTGCGAGCCACGCTGGCGAATGTCGCTGGCTGCGCAGGGGGGCCGCACTTGAACTGCTGCGGGATCCACCCCCCCCGCGCCCACGCCGTTCGTGAAGTCCTGGCCGGGTGCGCGATGGTCGCGAGCGCGTTGGAAGGACGCGCTTGGTCGAAGACCTGGCGAGACTGCGAGCCGCACGGACGGATGCTGCTGTTTGCGCTGCCGCGACTGAAGGAGACGAGCCCTCAGGCGCCTGTAGCCGTGAGGTCGTGTCTGGGCGCACGACAGTCCTTCGCGATGGAACGAAGCGCTCAGCCGGAGGAGGTCGGGGCCGCTGGGAATGGGGTGGTTCAATACCGCGGAGCGCTCAGACCGCTCGCCCTCCGGGCTTGGCTCACTCCGACTGACGATGAGCCGGAACCGGCGCTTGCAATACCTGCACGCGCTTGTTTGCCGCGTGATGAGGCTGCGCGCGTTGAACGGAGCGCTCGGTTGATGGGCTGGTGGTTCACCCCATCGCGCCGACCGAAGTGGTGGGCTGCACAGCTCGGGCGCATCGTGACCGACGACTGTGTCGATCCCTTGTTCCCTCGTCACTCAGCGAGGGCTGGCTCGGTGGCTCGGAGGTGCTGTGCGTAGGGAGCCCAAGCGCTTGGGCGGCTGAATGGGGGGATAGGTGTCACTTCACGTTCAGAATCCTGAGCGCCCTCGGACGCTGGCCGCACTCAGCTCGTTTCGGGATGTGGCTGCGCCCCATGAATCACGGAGATACCAGCGTCGAGTGCGGATGCTCGACGGTGCCTCGTTTGTTGAAAGAGAGGACTCGGTTGATGCCGTGGATAGTGGCCGGCTCTCCTGCCTACTCGCATTGAGACCTCGCTCGCGTCGCGGCGTAGTTGAGCTTCTGCTCACTGGATTTGTCGGGAGCGTTTCGGTGCGATGCATCCGTGCGTGCTGATTGCTGTCTCGGAGGTGTTGATTGCACGCCTACGGGAAGCGCGTCGCTGCGAGCGCCGCACGTTGGGTGCCCCACGTCGGAGTTGAGGCCGGTGCGCGGTGGCTGTGGATGCTGTTGAGCGCTTGGACTCACTCGCCTCGGTGATGGAGGTGGCTGAGTTTCGCGCGTGTGTTGGAACGACAGGCCCAGTCAGAACTTGGGTGTGGTCGCGCGGATCATCTGTCTATTCGTGGATGACGCGGCCCGAATTCTCCTTCGTGCGTGGCTTGTGCGCGTTCACGGTGTGGCCTGAACTCCGTGCAGACGATGGCGCGGAGCTCCTCCGCCTGTGATGTGCTCGGACGATGTGGTGTTTGCCTGAGGGACGTCTGGGCTACGCGTGTCGATGACTCGTTTGCGGAGTGTCGGCGGGGGTGTCTTCGACACGGGGTTCGCTTTGGTCGTGGAACAGGGGCGCATTGTCTTGTGCTGCTTTGCCTATCACCACGCTTGCGCGACTTCGGATCCAGCTGTTCATGGGTAGCTGACGACTGGTCGCGATGCGCAGTGCCTCGTTGAATCAGTCCACTTGTCTTCGTGGTTTGCTGACCGCGAGGCTTTGCCTTGCGAGTTGCTCACTCTCGCTCAGCCTGTGCTGCATTCAGGGCTCGACTTGGCGCAAGGCTTGAGTCGTTTCACTCCACGAAGGCGCGACCCTGATGGGCCGGACCTTGAATGCGCGAGGTTCACGGTCCACGCATGTCGAACAGAATGGGTTCCATTGCCGCGCCGCGATTCATAGGCCGTGACGGAAGCTGCTTCGGAAGAACGATCCGCACCTGCCTGAGGAGGAGCGCGTCAACGGAATGGCAGACAGGCGGTCCTTGCGGGCTCGTGGAGCCGCTGCGCCCAATGGCCAACGTCGGACCGACCGCACATGGTTTTGACATCCACGTGCCTCGCGGCTCTCGTGTGCGTTCTCCGCACGGAGCTTCGTCATGACTCGGAAGGACATTTTCAGTCCGTGCAGCACTTCCTCGACGTGGTCGACGCGCGGACTTATTTCGAGGACCGTGAGCGAGCGCTGCGCGCGGCGCTGGACCGTTTGGCGCTGGCCTCGCACTTCGCCGAGGCGCCGCCCGACGACACGGAGTATCCAGACGCGCCCGAGTCCGACTATCAGGCACTGCTCGGATCCATCGCGCCACTCTTCCCCGGCCTCGGCCTCTACAACGCGGCCTTGAACATCGCGGACTCCGTGGGCGAGCCCTCACTCAGTACAGGCGATGCGCTCGACGACCTCACGGACATCGCTCGGGACCTGCGCGACGTCCTCTTCTTCTGGGAGCACACGCGCGAAGAGAACGCGCTCTGGCACTTCCGCTTCGGCTTCGAGTCCCATTGGGGACTGCACCTGCGCAGCTTGCAGCTCTACCTCCACGCGCGAGCCACCGGCCGCTGAGCTGCCTCCGCGGCGGGTGTCCATGCTGCGCCGCGCCTCCCACACGTGCGGCGCCGCTCGGCTGCTCGGCGCCAGTGAAGGCTCAAGCGTCGCGGGCCCTCGCACCGTGCCCTTCCGCTGATCGCCTTGCGCGACTTTGGCGAAGTTCTTGACCCGCACGCGGCCGGAAAACGAGGGAGCGACCGGGCGACTCTCACAAGAGCGGTCGCGAATTTGATCGGATCACAAACCCCGTGCTAGCTGCCGGGGCAGCGTTAATGAGTGCGCCTCCGGCACGAATGGATGCGGAACCCCGAGCCTCGGGGTGAGAGAGGATGGAGCACGTGGGTCGAATCATCTGCATCTCCAACCAGAAGGGCGGCGTGGGTAAGACCACCACCGCCATCAACCTCGCCGCGAGCCTGGCCTCCGCCGAGCGCCGCACGCTCCTGGTGGACATGGACCCGCAGGGGAACGCGGGCAGCGGACTCGGCCTCAAGCGCGACGTGCTCCACGGCACCGTCTATGAGGCGCTCCTGAACGGCCGCCCCGCCGAGGAGCTGCTCCACGCCACCGAGCTGCGCTACCTCCAGGTCATCCCCGCGACGCCCGACCTCACCGGCGCCGAGGTCGAGCTGGTGAACCAGGAGGGCCGCGAGTTCCGCCTCCGCGAGGCGCTGCGCCCCCTCAAGGCCGCATACGACTACATCATCATCGACTGCCCGCCGTCGCTCGGCCTGCTCACCCTGAACGCGCTCATCGCGGCGGACTCGGTGCTCATCCCCCTCCAGTGCGAGTACTACGCCCTCGAGGGCCTGTCGCAGCTGACGCACACCATCGACCTGGTGAAGCAGGGCCTCAACCCCGAGCTGAAGATGGAGGGCATCCTGCTCACCATGTTCGACTCGCGCGCGAACATCGCGCACCAGGTCGTCGAGGAAGTGCGGGGCTACTTCAAGGAGCAGGTGTTCGAGGTCCTCGTGCCGCGCAACGTGCGCCTGTCCGAGTGCCCGTCCTTCGGCAAGCCCATCATCCTGTACGACATCAAGTCGAAGGGCTGCGAGAGCTACCTGGCGCTCGGCCGGGAAATCATGCGCCGGGAGACGCCGCCCGCCGCGCCCAAGCGGCGCGTGGCCTGAGTTGCGTCCCTCGTCGCGAATGAGGGGATGCCGCCGCGGGTTGGCCGCGCGTCCCCTCTCCCTTGAGTGAATCGCCGCGAGGCACTGGAGCGAAGACGACGTGGTGAATTCAGACAAGCACAAGCGCGCGCTCGGGCGAGGCCTCTCCGCGCTCATTCCGCAGGCCGCTCCGGCCCCCGCGCCCGCGGCCGAGCCGCCTCCGCGCGCCGGCGTCCTCAAGCTGCCCATCGAGTCCATCCACCGCGACACCGAGCAGCCGCGCCGCCACTTCGACCCGACCAAGCTCACCGAGCTGACCGAGTCCATCAAGGCGCAGGGCCTGCTGCAGCCGGTGCTCGTGCGCAAGTCCGGGGATGGCTACAAGCTCATCGCCGGTGAGCGACGGTGGCGGGCCTCTCAGGCGGCCGGGCTGAAGGAGATTCCGGCCATCGTCCGGGAGGTCACCGAGGTCCAGGCCTTCGAGCTGGCCCTGGTGGAGAACCTCCAGCGCGCGGACCTCAACCCGATTGAAGAGGCGGACGGCTACAAGCGCCTCATCGACGAGTTCAAGCTCACGCAGGAGCAGGTGGCGCAGCGGGTGGGCAAGGAGCGCTCCACCGTGGCGAACGCGCTGCGGTTGCTCGCCCTGCCCGACGACGTGAAGGACATGGTGGCCGACGGCGCCCTCTCCATGGGCCATGCGCGCGCGCTGCTCGGCGTGCCTCGGCTGCCGGAGCTGCAGAACCTGGCGCGCCAGGTGACGGAGAAGAAGCTCTCCGTGCGCGACACGGAGAAGCTCGTCCAGCAGAACCGCTCGACGAAGAAGGACGCGGGAAAGCCGGCACCCAAGCAGAGTCCGCAGGTGCGCTCGCTCGTGGAGGAACTCCAGCGCAGATTGGGGACGAAGGTCCGCCTGTCGGAGAAAAGCCCAGGAAAAGGCACCCTCGAAGTGGACTTCTTCTCCTACGATGACCTGGATCGTCTGTTGAAGATTCTCAGGAAGGAGTAGCGCGTGGCGCTCCTTGGCGGGAAAAAAGACGAAGCACCCAGCAAGCCTCTGTTCAAGCGGGAGGAGGAATTCGTGTCGACGCGTCCTGGTGAGGTTCACACGCTCCTGGGCAAGGGGAGCGAGTTCGAGGGGAAGCTCACCTTCGAAGGGCAGGTCCGGATTGATGGGAAGTTCCAAGGGCAGATCGTCACCAAG
Organism: Myxococcaceae bacterium JPH2; assembly: GCA_016458225.1. Taxonomy (NCBI): domain Bacteria; kingdom Pseudomonadati; phylum Myxococcota; class Myxococcia; order Myxococcales; family Myxococcaceae; species Myxococcaceae bacterium JPH2. Next base: position 929,464 of record JAEMGR010000003.1, read on the forward strand.
GACGTGCTCGTCATTGGGGATGGCGCCCGGGTGAATGCGGAGATTCAGGCCGGCACGGTCATCATCAACGGCACGGTCGAGGGGAACGTGAAGGCCACGACCCTCATCGAGCTGAAGCAGCCCGGCCGCATCAAGGGCAACCTGGAGACGCCCGCGCTGTCCATGGACCGCGGGGTCATCTTCGAGGGCTCGCTGAAGATGGAGAACATCAGCAAGTCGGTGCCCCCGCCCGTGGGTGGGGAAGGCGCGAAGAAGTAGTGCGCGGCCTCCCACATGGTGTGTCGCTGGCCTCGGGGCTGGCGCTCGCCCTGCTGGTGGGCTGTCCGGAGTCCAAACGCGAGGCGGAGCCGTCCGCCGCCTCCCCAGACGCGTCGCCCCGCTCCACGGGACTCCGCTCGGGTGTGAAGGTCCCGCTGCCATCCGGGTGGTCCGCGCAGGTGGCGGCGGATGGCAGCTTCCAAGCAGGTCCCCCGGGACGCTCCAGCCTCCGGGTGGACCTGCGCCCAGGGCAGGGCGAGCAGCTCCCGTCCGCTCGCGCGCTGACCCAGGCCATGCGAGGCCCCCTCAAGGACTTCGTCGTCACCTCCGAGCAGGAGGAGGGCACGGAGGACTTCACGCTGGTGCGCGGGGCGCTCGCGCCGAAGCTCGGGGATGGAGGCGTGGGCTCGCCGGCGCCGGCGTTCTTCGCGGCGCGCCGCGTGGGGCAGGACCTGTTCCTGTGCGCCAGCCTCCCGGGTGCGTCGGCCGAAGAGGTCCGCCTGGGCGCTGACGCGTGCCGCGACATCCAGGTGCAGGCCGCTCCGCGCTGAAGCCTCCCCGTGAGGTTCGCTCCGATGGCGACTCCCGAGGAGGGGCCGCGCGGGGCTCGTGCGCGCGCCCCGCCTGGAGAGGCGCGCTCAAGTGGGCGCTGCGTGAGGACGCGGAGCGGGGCGCCTCGCGGGTTGGGCCGCGCCGTGAGCGAGCCGCTTCGTCGGGTAGCGGGCAGGCGGTGTCCTGCCGCGTGAACTTCCTGCGCCGCTCGCGTGTCCCAGTTACGTGAACCGGGTGCTCCTCTCGCGTCAGGTCAACGACAGGACGATGGCCTCCGACGCGGGAACACCCAGTCGCGACGCGGGGTGCAATTCCGTGCACGGCATGTCTTCATCTGTTCGCAGGGACTTCCCGAACTCGTCACGACTTCTTAACCTTCACATTCTGGCCTGCGAGCGCGCCCCCCGGGGCTCGCGCCAGGTCGTCACGCAGTGCCCGCTTGAAGGAGTTCGCGCATGACGCTCGCCGAGATGCTTCCCCTCCCGCTCGCAGCCGTGGACCTGGGTTCGGTGGGAGAGCGCATGGTCGCGGTCGGGGGCCTGGTCATCACGGCGCTGGCGGGCCTGTGGCTGGCGTGGGCGCGCCCCGCCGTCCAGCCGGTGCCGGTCCGCGTCCCCGCGCGGCGCACCCCGCAGCGTCGTCGGTAGTCGCGGGCCACGCTCGGCCCCACGCGCCGGTGCCCCTGAAAAGACAACGGGCGCGGTCGGTCAGGAGGGTTGCCCCCGGCCGCGCGCCCGATGAATCCCCCCGGCGTGGTGTACGAGCGCCAGCCTCCGTCGAAGCGGGTGCGGTGGAGCCGAGAAGGCCCAGGGATGCGTGCCAGGGGGTGTGAACGTCCGCCCCTCGCCCGGTTCCCTCTCCCTCGAAGGGAGTTGCGCCACCACGTGGAGTCGCCTCGATGAGGAGGTCAGCAGGGTCCCCGGCCCTGTTGGACCCCATGCCGGGTACACCGAATCCGGCATTTCCCGAATGATGGCGTGAAACCCTCCGAGTTTCCCCCTCGCTGTGCGCGAGGGGACCGGTTGACCGAGGGTCTGTCACTACCCGGGAGCGACGCGGCGCTCAGCGTCGCAGCGCGAGGGACAAGGCGAAGTCCCCGGCGCTGTCGGTCCACCACGCGGCGAGCTCCAGGCCGGCCGCGGACAGCTCCGCTTCCACCTGGGCGCGGCGGAACTTGCAGCTCACCTCGGTGCGCAAGACCTCGCCCTCGGCGAAGTCCACGCGCCGCTTGAGCCCGCCGAGCCACACGGTCTGCGCGCGCCGGGAGATGAGCTGCATTTCGATCCACGCGTTGGACTCGTCGAAGGGCGCGTGGTGCACGAAGCCCTCGGGCTGGAAGTCCGCGCCCAGCTCCCGGTTGAGGACGGTCAGCACGTTGCGGTTGAAGCTCGCCGTCACGCCGGCCCCGTCGTTGTAGGCGGCGAAGAGGCGGGCGCGGTCCTTGATGAGGTCCGTGCCCAGGAGCAGGCCGTCTCCGGGCTTGAGGCCGGCGGACAGCTCGCGCAGGAAGAGGGCGCGCTGGGCCGGCTTGAAGTTGCCGATGGTGCCGCCCAGGAAGGCCACCAGCCGGCGCCCGCCGCTGGGGAGCTGGCAGAGGTGGTGGTCGAAGTCGCCCACCACCGCGTGGACGCCGATGCCCGGGTACTCGCGCGCGAGGTCCGCGGCGGCGCGGCGCAGGAAGGCCTCGCTCACGTCGAAGGGCACGAAGCGCGAGAGCTGTCCGGCCTCCAGCATCGCGTCCAGGAGCAGGCGCGTCTTCTCACTGGTGCCGCTGCCCAGCTCCATCAGCGTGTCCGCGCCACTCAGCCGCGCGATGTCGCCCGCGTGGGCCAGGAGAATCTCCCGCTCGCGCCGCGTGGGGTAGTACTCGGGCAGGCGGGTGATGTCGTCGAAGAGCTGGCTGCCGCGCTCGTCGTAGAGCCACTTGGGGCTCAGCTCCTTGGGCATGCCGCACAGCCCCTGGAGTGCCTCGGCCCGCAGGGCGCGCCGCGCGTCCCCGGGCTGCACGAAGACGTCCACCCTCACCCCCGGAACCTGCCGCCGTCCCGGAACCCCCGCCCCCGTCTGCGCCGTCCTCACCCGCATGGCTCACCTCGCGTCGCGTGCACAGCGGAAGCCGGCGAAAATCTGCCGGCGAATGGGGAAGTCCCAGTTGCGGAAGCTGCTCCGCACCGCCACGGGCGCGCTCGCCCAGGCCCCTCCCCGAAGCACCTTCGAGTCCGGTCCGAAGAACACCTCCGAGTACTCGCGGTACGGAAAGGCGCGGAAGCCCGCGTAGGGGCGGAAGTCGCTCGCGGTCCATTCCCACACGTCGCCCAGGAGCCCCCAGACGCCGTCGTGGCTGACGCCCGCGGGGTGGCTGCCCACCGGGGACGGTCCCCAGGTGTCGCCGCCCAGCGTGGCGTGCTCGGCCGTGGGCGCGGTGTCTCCCCACGGGTGCGCGCGGGGCGCGCCGTCGCTGCCGCGCGCGGCCTTCTCCCACTCGGTCTCCGTGGGCAGGCGCTTGCCGGCCCAGCGCGCGTAGGCGTCCGCCTCGTACCAGCACACGTGCTGCACGGGCTCGTCCAGGGGCAGCGGCTCCACCGCGCCGAATCGCCGCCGCTGCCAGGTGCCCGAGCCTTGCGGAATCCAGAACAGCGGATGGCGGATGCCCTCCGCGCGGATGAACGCGAGGCCCTCGGGGTGCCACCAGCGCGCGTCGTCGTAGCCGCCGGCCTCCATGAACCCGAGGAAGTCCCCCGTCGTCACCGGGTGCGCGTCCAGGAAGAAGCTGGGCACCCACGCTTCATGTCGCGGGCGCTCGTTGTCGTAGGCCCAGGGCGCGTCGCTGCCCAGGCGCACCGGGCCCTCGGGGATGAGGACCTCGCGCCGTGCCACCGCGCCCGGCCGCGGACGCGCCCGCTCACGGGGGCGATAGCGGAAGCCCGTCATGAGCTGGAGCGTGGCGGCCAGCGTCTCCGCGTGCTGCTGCTCGTGCTGCGCCACCATGCCGAAGACGAAGCCGCCCGCGAGCAGCGCTTGCGGGCCGTGCTCGGGCAGCGCGTCCAGGTGCTCACGCACCGCGCTCCGCACGCGCGCGGCGTAGGCGAAGGCGGCCTCGGGCGTGAGCAGCGGCAGCGTGGAGCGCGTGCGCCGGGGATGCAGGAAGGCGTCGTACAGCGCGTCGAACGCGGCGTCGGTGAAGGCCGGCGCTCCCAGGGCCCGCAGGAGCCACTGCTCCTCGTAGTTGGCCACGTGGGCCACGTCCCAGACGAGCGGCGACATCAGCGGCGAGTGCTGCCGCATCAGCTCCGCCTCCGGCAGCCCCTCGAGCATCCCCAGGACTCTCGCCCGCGCGCCCTCCAGCTCAGCCCACGCCCGCGCCTTCCAGGGCCGCACGTCCTCGCCCTGGCGCCCCCCGCCCTCTGCCGTTCGCAACATGGCTGCTCCAAGCTAGGGAGGCGCGCACCCACCCGGTAAGTCCCTGTCGCACCCGGGCGGGAGGCTTGCGTGAGGAAATGTACGTTTCACCCAGCCCACAACACAGCAATCCATGGAATCCACGCGACAGTCGCGGGAATCGGCGCTGTTGTTGATATTCAAACGACTTGGGCGAGGCGGCTCAGCCGCGGGGGCGGCGCCAGCGGTGCCACCACAGGCGCAGGTCCACCTGTCCGGGCAAGGTCCAGCGGTGCCGCATGGCCAGCAGGCGCAGGAAGCTGGCCACGCCCACGGCGGCGAACTCGCCGACGATGGGGCGCATCTTCAGCCCCAGCACGAGGGCGACATAGAGGAACGCGGCGATGAGCGCGGGAGTGGCGTACAGCTCGCCAGGGCTGATGAGGCTGGGGCGCTCGCCGTTGAGGACGTCGCGCAGCACGCCGCCGCCCACCGCGGTCAGCAGGCCCAGGAAGATGGAGCCCGGCACGGAGAGCTGGAGGGCGAGCGCCTTCTCCAACCCCAGCACCAGCCACACACCCAGCAGCATGGCGTCCACGTAGTCGAGCACGCGGTTGAGGCGGCTGAACCACGGGCCAAAGAGCATGGACAGCACGGCGCACGCGGCCACCGCCGCCAGGTAGCGCGGCACGCGCAACGCCGTGGGTGGGCCATGCGAGAGCAGCACGTCGCGCAGCATGCCGCCGCCCACCGCGGTGACGACGGAGAGGATGAGCACCCCCATCGCATCCGCGCCCTTGCGCATGCCGTGCAGCGCGCCGGAGAGCGCGCCCAGCGCCACCGCGCCCATCTCCACGTAGACAGGCAGAATCATCATGGCCGCTGCCCAAGGTAGGCCCGGGTCTTCACGGACCGTGGAGTGAGCTGCGCGCATCGTGTGATGGAAACCGGAAGTCCCTGCTTTCTGTCCACTAGTGGCCGCCCCCCCGAGCGCCCTGGGTATTGGTGTGGGGCCCCGAGCCTCTATGCTTGCGCGCCATGGTCACTGCTTCGCGCGGGTCCGTGCTCGTCGTGGAAGACGATGACGACATCCGCGCCGCCGTCGCGGAAATCCTCGAAGGTGAAGGCTACGACGTCGCCATCGCGGCCAATGGGCGCGAGGCGCTGGACGAGCTGGCGACGATGCGTGCGCCGGGCCTCATCCTGTTGGACTTGATGATGCCGGTGATGAACGGCCACGAGTTCCTCACGCACTTTCGCGCGCAGGCTCGGTACCGCGACGTGCCGGTGTTGGTGCTGACGGCGGTCTCCACCGAAGCGCCCAAGGGAACGCGCGGGGTGCTGCGCAAGCCCTTCGTGGTGGAGGAGCTGCTGGATGCCGTGCAGCAGCTGTGCGCGGTCGCGGCCTGAGCGCGCGGGACGCTAGATGTCCGAGACGCCCAGCAGCGTGAGCGTGCGTTCGCGCTCGTCGCGGGCGTAGCGCAGCTCCAGTCCATGCGCGGCCAGGACGTGGCGCATGGGACCGTCCGCCAGGTCTTCGAGGGGAGGGCCGGCTTCCGCGAGGTGGTGGAGCGCGCGCTGGAGTGCCTCGAAGGTTTCTGAGGACATGCGGCCCACCTCGCGCCAGGCGGGTGGTGTGTAGTGGATTCGGTAGGGAGTGGCTGTTCTGACACGGACTTGGGACATCGGTCTCTCTTCCTTGTCCGGCCATCCTGCGAACCGCGTGCCTTGGGCGAGGCCGCTCGAAAGTTCTCGGGAACCCGTGGCCGCCGCGAAAGGGAGCGGTCACGGGGCGCGAGAAGGAGTTACAGGCCCGGGGCTGAAGAAATGACGGCGGGGAACGATGCGACGTGGACGTGGGGTCCTGGTCCTGGTGACGGAGGGGAGCGTCCCCTCCTCGACGCGGGGCGGAGCGCGAGTTGCGCGCGAGAGGGACCGTGTTGATGGTGGAAGGGGAGCGGTGGGCCGCGGAGCGTGTCCTCTCGAGGGCGCGAGCAGGTGATGCGCGGTTCATGTTCCCAGGAGCGACGGCCCTCGCTCCGCCCGATGGGAGTGAGCCCGTGGGCTCGCGCGCGGGTGACACACGTCGAAGGGCCGACGCCCGAGTTTCCGTGAGGCACGCCTGCGCGTTGGGGCTCAGGTGCGCGCTCGATGCGTCAGCGAGAGTCCGTGGTGCGCCGGCACGTGGCGCTGCGCGAGAGGTGCGTTCGCGCGTGAGAGGAGTGGCGCGCGTCGCGGGGGCGAAGACGCGCGGCGATGCGCGTGCACGTGTGTGGTGTTGCTGCGCGATGGGCGAGGGATGCGAGGGGGGCGTCGTCGCGCGATGGGTGTGGAGCGCGTGCGCGTCATCGCTCGCAGGACGTCGTCGCGTGAGCCGTATCGTGGTGCGACGGGTGAAGGATGCAGGGGCGCCATCGTCATGCGGTGTGTTGATGTTCGTGTCTCACGCTCGAGCTCAATGCGCTGACCCTGTGCTGTGCGCCGGCGATGCAGGAGGGGCTCGCGGCACGGCGGCCCAATCCCTTGCGCTGAGCACCTCATGCGCAGTTCGTCTCGTTGCTCTGCCGCCGTGGGACGAGGCGTCGCGTGCCTCGGTGTGGCCTCACGCCGTGGATGGACCGTGCTCCGCGAAGCCCCAGGGATGCGCCGTGTGTCGAGCGATGCGCGTGCGCTGCCTGGGTGAGCCATTGCGTTGAGATGCGCATCGCGACACGACGAACTTCGAGCAAGCGCTTCGGCCGTCGCGTCATGCCGAGGCGTGTCGTGGATGGGCATGCGCGCCGATGCGATTCGCGCGCGCGGATCCGTCACCTCGATTCGCGAGATGCGTTGTGCTTGAGCGTCATGCGGTGCCCCGAAGTGCATCCGCTGGGCGAACGATGGTTGTTATTGCGCGGCAAAGTTCGACACGGGGCGGACGGGCGTTGAGGACAGCGTCTTCGTGGGCCTGCTCGTTTCGTTGAACCCTCGCGCTTCCGTTGCCACGAATCGTGCGGGGCGGGTGGGGCTGTCGCGGAGGTCTGTCTTTCTCGCCTCCGTGCTCGCGACACGCAGGCCCGGCTCCTCGGGCCGCCAGCGTCATGGCTTGTCGTCCATCGCGGGACGGCGCGAGCCTGTCGCTGCGTGGCCGTGGAACCTCGGGTTCTGGCGCGCGCGATGGACGCGTGTCTCAGCGAGCCCGCCTCACCGTGGATCCGCATCGAGACCGCTCTCGCGATGAGACCGGATCCGTCTCCACGCCCCTCTCGTCAGGCGACGCCGGACAGGGGCTCGCCCGTGTGGCCGGGAGACGAGGACACGGCCTCCCGTCCAAGCGGGCTGACCGGCCGGGCGGCGCATGTGCACCGTAAGACGAGAGCGGACCTCGGGCGGGGACCGCGAGGAGGCGTGCATGTCGTCTCGGGAGGACACCCCCTGGTCGGCCGTGAATGGCTTGCTCTTCGGTGTGGCCGCGGGCGCTGTGTTTGCGCTCGCGGAGATGGCGCTGGCCACCGCGGCGGGCGAGGGGCCGAGCCGCCCCGTGCGCATGGCCGCCGCCGTGCTGCTCGGCACGCGGGCGTTCACGCCTCAAGTGTCCATGGGCGTGGCCGCCGCGGTGGGGCTCGGCATGCACCTGGTGCTGTCCGCGGCGTGGGGAGTCCTGTACTCGCTCGTGGACTCGCGGCTGCCACCGGACGGGCGCGGGCGATGGGAATTCCAGGCCGCGGTGGGCATGCTGTTCGGCATGTTCGTGTGGATGGTGGACTTCCAGTTCGTCGCGCGCGGCTACTTCCCGTGGTTCCTCGACGTGCCCCAGTTCACCCAGGTCGTCATGCACGCGGTCTTCTGGGGACTGTCGTTGGCGCTCCTTTTCACTGCGGCCGAACGCCGTCGCACCGTCATGGCGGACGAACCCATCCCGTAGGGTCCGTGTCACCGGAAAAACGCTGAAGGTATGGTGACAGGACCCGACCCTCAGGGTTATCACTGGGACTGGGACCGAATGGGGAGGCCCCCTCTTCTTCGTGGATCGACACACGCATGGACAATGAACTCGCGGGCATTCTGGGCGCTGCGGCGCGAGGCGCTCGGGTGCGTTTGGGCCTGACGCAGGCGGATGTGGCGGAGCGCATCGGCATGGCCTCGGAGGTGTACGGCCGGCTCGAGCGAGGACACATGCTGCCAAGCGTCCAGAACCTGCGGCGACTGTGCACCGTGCTCAACGTCCCGCCGCATGACCTGCTGGGTCTGGGCAGCGAGTTCTCCGGGCCCATCGCGGTGCGAGAGACCAAGCCCAAGCCCCGCCCCGAGGAGGAGCCCCCGGAGATGCGCCGGCTCTTGCGCAACCTCCGGAAGCTGTCCCCCGTGCAGCTCAAGCTGATGAATCTGGTGGCTTCCGCGATGCACCAGAAGAAGAAGCCGTAACCCAGTCTCGGACGTGGGCGGCTACTGCGAGCCGCCACCCGTGCGCTGCCACAGCTCGCGCAAGAGGATGATGCCGAAGCGCGAGTCGTTGAGGATGTAGCGGCGCCACAGGCGCTTGGGCTCGTGGGTCAGGCGGTAGAGCCACTCGAAGCCCGCCCGCGCAATCCACTGCGGCGCGCGCTTGGCCGTCCCCGCGATGAAGTCGAAGCCCGCGCCCACGCCAATGGCCACGGTGGGCCCCAGCAGGTGGGCCACCTGGGAGATCCACACCTCCTGCTTCGGGCTGCCCAGCGCCACGAAGAGCAGGTGCGGATCCTTCTCGCGGATCCGCGCGACGATGGGGTCGTTCTGCGCGTCGCTCGCGTCGGTGCGCACCATGGGCGAGTCCCAGCCCACCACCTCCACGCCGTACTGCGCCTCCACGAGCCGGGCGACCTTCTCCGCGACGCCCGGGCCCGCGCCCAGCAGGTACACGCGCCACTTGCGCCGCGCGCCTTCCTCCATCAGCGGGAGGATGAGGTCCGAGCCGGCGATGCGCTCGGGCAGTGACACGTCCAGCATGCGCGAGGCCCAGACGATGGGCATGCCATCCACCACGGAGATGGACGCGCGCGCGTAGGCGTCGCGGAACACGGCGTTGCTCTCCGCGAGCACCACGTGGTCCACGTTGGCGGTGAAGACGTAGCCACCCCGGCGCGAGTCCACCAGCGCGCTGATGTCTTGGATGGCCTCTGGGAAGGAGAGCTGGTCGATGGAGAGCTGACCGATGCGCAGGCGCGGACGGCGAGCCTGGGCGGCGTCGGGGGCGGGCGGGTGGGTGTGGGCGGTCGTCACAAGGTCCTTACTTCACCGTCAGGTCGAGCACGGTGATGGAGTAGGGGGGCAGGCGCTGGGCCAGCGAGTGTTCCGCGTGCGTGCCCGCGGGCTGCTCGGAGAAGCCACCGGGCGCGCCGGAGAAGCCGAGCACGCGCACGGTGTCGAGCGCGCCGCAGCCCTTCAGTTCCAACTGGGCCTGCGCGGCCTGCTCCGGGTCGAGGTTGAGCACCACGGCCACCAGCTTCTTGCCGGAGGCGTCGCGCGAGGCGAACACGCTGGTGCCCTCGCTGGCGGTGGCGGGCACGTAGTTGTCCTGGAAGCGCCCGCCGTGGCCGTCGAAGTCGCGGTACGCGCGGAACGCCCAGAACGTGGGGCTGTTCTCCAGCGGGTACTGCCAGAAGAAGGCGGAGGTGATGCCCTGCTCCGCGAAGCGCCCCAGGGCCTCGGCCTGCGCGAGCCCGCCGCTCATGTGCTTCATCGCGCCGAAGTTGTACTCGCCAATGGAGATGCCTCGGCCCGGGTAGTTCTCGGCGATCCACTGCTTGAGGCGCGGGATGAGCTGGATGGGCTCGCCAATCCAGGACTCGTCCTTGTACGTGGGGTCCCACAGCGCGCGGGTCGAGCGGATCCGCCGCGCGTTCGTGGCCGTGTCGGTGTCCCCCGCGATGCCCAGGCCCACGTTGCTCTGCGGATAGAAGTGCACGTCCACCACGTCCAGCACGCGCACGCCCGTCTTCTTCTCGTGCTCGCGGAGCTGCTGGAGGTACCAGGGCAGGAAGGGCATGTCGCCGTGCGCGCGGCGATCCGAGTGCGTCAGCTTGCCGGGCGCGAAGTCCGCGGCGGACCAGAAGTAGTTCGTCCAACCCCACTCGGCGGGGCCGGCGATGACCGCGTCAGGGTCCGCCTTGCGCACGCCCGAGCCATACGCGACGGTGCGCTGGAGCAGCTCGTCGTAGGTGGTGGGCTCGGGGTGCACGTCCCGGTGGGTCGAGTTCCAGAGGTTGGGCTCGTTGTCCAGGATGTACATGTGCACGCCGCGGTCGCCGCGCTTCGTGTCCGCGTCGCGCAGGGTGCGCACCCACTCGGCGATGAACTCGGGCGGCGCGGCCACGCTGGTGCGCGAGGGCGGGCCCGGCTTGAGCGGCGTGCCGTCGCGGCTGTTGCCGTTGCCGCCCGCGGGCTCGGTGGCGTCCAGGTTCTGCTGGGGCGCGTAGTTCTCCACGGGGAAGCCCACGGACTTCGTGTCCTTGGCCACCCAGCCGAGCATGGGCAGCGTGAGCGCGGACTGCACGCCGTGCTGGCGATTGGAGGCGAGGAAGTCGTCGGCGCTGAAGCCCAGCTCCACGTTGCGGAAGAACCAGTCGTTGGCCGTGTTCCACGCGCGGCCCAGCTTCCAGTTGTAGCGGGAGGTGGGGTTGCCGCCCCAGCGCCGGATGGTGGCGCCCAGCTTCCACTGGTGCGTGTCTTGGGTCTCTCGGTTGCCGTCCAGCGCGATGCCGTAGATGAGCGGGCTGATGCGGTGGCCGGGCGCGGCGCAGTCGATGCTCAGCGTGGCCTCGCGCGAGGGGCCCGTGCCCGCCATGCCTCCCCCCGCGGCGCGCGCGGCGGCGGCCTCGGGTGACAGCGGGACGAGCGTCACCTTGTCGAAGAGGACCTGGTCACGTCCCACGTCCTTGCCCGCGCGCAGCACCATGCGGTCGAACGGCGCGTTGCGCGGGTTGAGCGCCTCCATGGGGATGACCACGTCGGACCACTCGCCGTCCTTGCGCACGACGTAGCGCGAGGTGACGGGCACGTGGGGGAAGACGATGGCGCCGGGCGCGTCGAGGTGGACCTCCAGGAAGTCACCGAACGACTCGGGCGAGTGCATGCGGAACGACAGCGCGTCGAAGGCGCCTTCCAGCTTGGGCCGGTAGAGAATCCAGCCGCCGCGGTTGAACAGGCGCAGGCGCGCGGGCGCGGCGTGGGGCAGCTCGCGGGGCGCCCAGCCAATGTCCTTCCAGTCCGCGGACAGGCCGCCGTCGTACACGGTGACGGGAGTCGTCAGGACCGGCTTCGCGGGCGCCTTCGTCGCGGGCTCGGTCTCCAGTCCTCGCGCGGCCACGGCGCCGCCCGCCAACAGGGCCCCCGTGAGGACCGCGCCCGCCTTCCACCTCGCACGCTTCACGTCGCTCTCCATGGCGCGCTCCGCCCCCAGGCGCCGGTGGTCCCGGGACGCCTCACAGCCCGATGTCGTCCGAGTCCTTGCGCGGGAAGATGCGCGCCGGGATGCCCACGGCGACGCTGTCCGGCGGGACGTCCTGCAACACCACGGCATTGGCTCCGATGCGCGAGCGCGCGCCCACGCGCACGGGCCCGAGGATGCGCGCCCCGGCGCCAATCCAGACATCGTCCTCGATGATGGGGTAGCCGTTGTCCTTGGCGGTGCCCACGGTGTTGTTGCCGTAGAAGCGCACGCGGTCACCGATGCGCGAGTCTCCGCCGATGACGACGCCCAGGCTGTGGACGAAGTAGACGCCGCGGCCCAGCGTCACCTCCTTGCCAATCTCGATGCCCATCACCGCCGTCTGCGCCACGCGCAGCACGTGATTGACGAGCGGGATGTGCCAGGAGAGGGCGGCCTCGCGGGCGCGGTTGAGCGCGGTGATGCGGTACGAGTCGCTGGTGAGGACGACCTTGGCCAGGGACTTCGCGTCCGGCGCGCCGGTGGCGGCTCGGGCCAGCTCCACCGCGTCCGTGACGAGCGTTCCAAACAGGCGCTTCATGGTTCATCCTCCCCGGCCCGGATGTAACGGTAGAGGCCGCGAGCGATTCCCGACCAACCCCCGGCCTCGGCGCGCGCGCCTCGCAGGTACTCCATGCCGTACGCCACGGAGGTGCCCGCGAAGGCCGCCTTGCTCAGGCCCAGCTTGTCCGCCGCCTTGGCCGCGCTCATCACCGCGTGGGTGAGGGTTCGCGTGGCCTGGGGCGCCACCACGGCCGAGGCGAGCAGCGGGCGCGCCAGCGGGTTGGTCTCGAACAGCAGGCGCCACGGATTCACCTGCGCCACGTCCGGATGTTTTTGGGACACGTGCGTGTCGAACATGCCGTAGCGGTTCGCGCGGCGCATCCACTTCTCGAAGCTGACGTGGTCACTTCCGTGCAACACATACGCGTCGCTGGCGAAGCGGAAGGTGCAGCCCGCCTTCTCCAGGCGCACGCCCAACTCCACGTCCTCGGACTGGCCCAGGCTCTTGTCGAAGCCGCCCACGCCCACGTAGTCCGCGCGGCGGAAGGACACGTTGCCCGTGTACAGGTGATTGCCGCGAGCGCGCGCGCCAGGGACGGACAGCTCCTCGGCCATGCGGTGGTTGAGATAGGCGTACCAGCGCTCGAAGAGGGGCATCTCGCCCACGCCCGGGTCGGGGCGGATCCGTCCGAGCACGACGTAGCGCGAGCCGGGCGGGTGCTGCTCCAGGTGGCGCTCGAGGAAGTCCGGGGCCACCTGCATGTCGTCATCGGTGACGAGGACCACGTCACCCCGCGCGGCGAGCACGCCTCGGTGTCTCGCGGCGGCGGCGCCCGCGTTGGCCTGCACCTCCACGCGCAGCGCGTAGGGGAGCGAGAGGGCCTCCAGCGGCGCGCGCACCGGCGTGGCCGAGCCGTCATCGACGACGACGACCTCGAAGTCGCTCGGAGGGAGCGTCTGCTGGGCGAACTGGCCCAGGAGCCGTTCGATCAACGACAGCCGGTTGTACGTGGCGACGACGACGCTGAGCCGGAAGGTGGCGGGAGACGCGGGCGCGTTGCTCATGGTTTCGGCTTGGGGGCGGGCTCGGCCCGGCGCTTCTTCTTCGCCCGGGGAAAGGTGACGCTGCCGACGAAGCGCTCGCGGCCCACCAGGTCGAGCGTCTTCTGCGCGGAGCCGAAGTCCGACTCGCCCAGGGTGACACACAGCAGGGCGGCGTCCGCGGCCAGGGCCAGCGGGAGGCTGGCGGGATGGGTCATGAGTGAGTCGATGACGACGATGATGCGCTCGCCCTGGGCGATGCGGTGGCGGATCTCCGTGACGAGTCGCGGCGCACCCGCGGGCTCGATGCCGGTGGCGTCCACCAAGCGCAGCGGTGGTTCCGGGTAGGGCGAGCCGGCCTCCAGCAGCGCGTGCGCGGCGTCCAGCGCGGGGGCGCCGGGGTGCGCGGGGATGACGGTCAAGAATGACCACGGCCGGCGCTCGAGCGCGAACCAAAGTCGCTGCAGCTCCGGAGAGGGGCCGGGGCTCGGCGCGGACGAGTCCGCGGGCTTGGGAGGTGCGCTCGAATCTGCGGCCATGGGACGCGCCAGGGTATAGCGCAAGGCGACCACGCCGCCCAATGACCTGGACGGGCGGGAGGTGGGGTTGGTCGGTGTCCGTGTTGGCTCTCGGATTCGCGGGACCTGCGGAAAGTGGCCCGGACGGCAAAAGCTCGCGTCCGCCGTGTTATGGAATGCCCGTGCAGAAGATTGGCTACCTGATTCCCGAGTTCCCCGGGCAGACGCACATTTTCTTCTGGCGCGAGCTGCAAGCGCTGCCGGCGAAGGGTGTGTCTCCGGAGCTGGTGTCCACCCGGCCCCCCCCCGCGCGCATCATCAGTCACAGTTGGGCGCGTGAGGCGATGTCTCGCACGGAGTACCTGGCGCCGCCGGGGCCGTGGGGATTGGCGGAGGCCGCCGCGGAGGTGGCGCGAGCGCTGCCCACGGGGTGGGCGCGGTGTCTGGCTTCCATCGCGAGGGCGCGAGGGTTGGACGCGAAGGGGCGGGCGCAGTTGTTGGCGTTCGCGGTGATGGGGGGGCGGCTGGCGTCACTGGCGCGGCGGCGCGGGTGGACGCACGTGCACGTGCACAGCTGCGCGAACGCGGCGCACGTGGCGATGTTCGCGCACCTGTTGTCGGGGCTGACGTACAGCATCACGTTGCATGGGCCGTTGGATGACTATGGGCCCAACCAGCATGAGAAGTGGCGGCACGCGAAGTTCGCGTTCGTGATCACGCGCAAGCTGTTGGGCGAGGTGAACGCGGAGCTGGCGGGGAGCCTGCCTTCGCGCATCGAGCTGGCGCCCATGGGCGTGGAGCTGGCGCGCTTCCAGCGGAGCACGCCGTACGTGCCGTGGACGGGCGAGGGGCCGCTGCGCATCTTCACGTGTGGGCGCCTGAATCCTTGCAAGGGGCACGCGGACCTCATCGACGCGGTGGGGATGTTGCGCGCGAGGGGCGTGGACGCGCGGCTGGCCATCGCGGGGGAGGACGAGGCGGGCGGCACGACGTACCGCAAGGTGTTGGAGGCGAAGCTGGCGGAGTCCGGGCTGGGCGACGCGGTGACGTTGCTGGGCGCGGTGAGCGAGGACGTGGTGCGCGGGGGAATCGAGAACGCGCACATCTTCTCGCTGGCGAGTCTTCAGGAGCCGCTGGGGGTGGCCATCATGGAGGCGATGGCCATGCGCGCGCCGGTGGTGGTGACGGGCGCGGGCGGAGTGCCGGAGCTGGTGGACGACGGGGTGGACGGCCTGTTGGTGCCGCCGCAGCAGCCGAAGGTGCTGGCGGACAAGCTGGAGGCGCTGGCGAGGAACCCCGCGGAGGCCGCGCGACTGGGCGAGGCGGGACGGCGCAAGGTGGAGACGCAGTTCAGCAGCGAGCGCAGCGCGGACATGCTCGCGAAGCTGCTGGAGGTCGCGGCGTAGTCTGGCGGGCCCTCGCATGGGAGCCGGTTTGTTGCTCGATGCGCGAGGTCCGATCGCGAGGATGCAATGCGCCTCACGTGGCTCGGGTTGATGGGCGCCCTCGTGGCCTGTGCCAGCACGGGCTACCGATACGTGGGACCCGGCATGTGGTTTGGGCAAGAGGAGGCGCAGGTTTGGGTGAAGGGGCCCTGGCCGGCCATTCGCCCCTCTCGTGACGTGGATGACGTCATTGATCAGTTGTGCGGCGCCATCCTCGAAATGGATGGGGCTCGAGACGGTGACTACGGGCAGGAGTGCTGCGGGGTCCTCTACTCGATTGGAGATGGAAACTACTTCGCGAGTTATCCGTCACCCCTGGGCGAAGTGCAGCGTGTCGGTCCGAGCAAGCGCAAAGTCTGTACGTCTCCACGTACTGTGCGGGACTCACGCGGTCGGGTCTCGGGTCTCGCGGATTATCACGGTCACCCATGGGCCCCTTCTCCGATGTCTGAGCAGGACCGACAGGAGTCTCATCAGCGATGGTTCATCCGCATCCAGTTCGATTCGGATTGCCATGTGATGAAGCTCATTCCCCATGTGGGCGAGTCGGCGCCAGGAGAGGTCTACCTGCGGAAGGGAAAGTCGTGGAGGCTCATCGGTAGCATCCGGCCGGAGGACAAGGCGCGCGGAGTGGTGACGGACGTGAAGGACTAAGGGGACAGTCATGAGGCGCGCGATTCTGTGGATGGGGGCGCTGGCCCTCTCGGGGTGTTCGCTCTTCCATCGCGGTTATCGTCCCGAGCACGCGCCCAAGGCCGAAGCGGATGCCTTGCCTTATCCGCTGGGGTTTCCCTCGTCCGGTCAGGTGCAGGTCCCCGCGGAGATGGCCGCCGCCATCTCCCTGGCTCTGGATGACATTCTCCCGCGCGATGTCGCTCCTCCGCGGAACGCGACTGCGGACGACGTGTGCCTTTATCGGCGCGACTCGTATGACGTGGATGCGGCTCCACTCAACGCGGACGTCATGCTCGTGCGCTTCCGGGTCCGCGCCGGTGCGTGCAACGCCGAGGGCCGGACCGTGACCGAGGTCGCCACCTACGCCGTGGATGTTCGGCGTGGCCGCATCCTGGTCGTCCAGGAGTAGCCGGGGCCGCATCGCTCTTGAGTGCGTGGTAGCCTTCCCAGGTTGTCTCTCACGGAGAGGACTTCATGCGTCGTGTGTGGATAGCGTTGATGATGTCGCTGTCCGGCGTGTTGGGGCTGGGCGGATGCGCCGCGCCCACCCATGGCTTCAAGCTCTATGACGGCGCTCCCAATGAGGTGTTGGCCTCGCGCCCCAGTGAGGGGGACTCGCTCGAGGTGACGTATCTGGGCGTCGGTGGGTATGTGCTGCGCCATGGCTCGGATGTCGTCGTGCTCGCGCCTTCGTTCAGCAACCCCGGCATCCTCAGCCTCGTCGCTCATGGGCTCGCGGGCGGACTGAAGTGGGATCCGGATCAGGTCAAAGCCTGCATGAGTCGCGCGGAGCAGATTGCGGGCCCGACTCAGGACGCGAGCCTGGTCCTGGTGGGCCACTCGCACTACGACCACCTGATGGACACCGCCGAGATGCTTCAGTCCGGCCAGTGGTTTCCCAAGGCCCGCATCCTGGGCTCCGCGACCACGGGGCACTTGCTTGCACCGTTCGGGCTCTCGGATCGCTTCGACGATGTGACGAAGTTCGCCTCGCGCAACGGCAAGCCGGGTGAGCCACTGAAGAACAAGACGAGCACCGTGCGCGTGTACCCCATCGCTTCGGATCACTCGCCGCACTTCATGCACTTGAAGCTCTTGAGTGCCGCTCACCTCACGGAGGACGCGAAGACGAAGCCGTCGAATCCGCGCTCGGGTTGGTTGGAGGGCGAGACCTATGCCTATGTCGTGGACTTCCTGAAGGAGGCGAATGGCCCCGTCGCGTTCCGCCTCTACTACGAGGACGCGGCCAGCAGCCCGAACGTGGGACTCATCCCCGACGACTTGAAGCAGGACGGGCATCGCGTGGATGTGTCCATCACCTGCGTGGGCGCGTACGAGCAGATCTCCGCGAGTCACTATCCGCAAGAAGTGCTGGCGAGCACGCGCCCTCGCTACGTCATCCTGGGCCACTGGGAGGACTTCTTCGGCAATGACTGTCTCAAGCCACCGAGCATCGTGCGCATGACGGGACGCAAGGGATTGTCGCGCTTCATCCGCCGCGTGGGCGAGGTGACGCCCGAGTCGCGATGCGTGCTGCCCGTGCCCCTCGCTCCGACGATGTTCATCCCGGAGGGCAGCGCCGCGCCCGCGCGCTCGGGGCCCGCCTGCCTGCCCGTTCCTCCCGTGGAGGATGACGTGTGGGGCGCGCCGGTGACGACGTCCGGCACGGGCAACTAACGCCGGGCGAGCGGGCGGAGCGGCCGGGGCCTCGTGATAGGTTGAGGCCCCCGTTCTTCCCAAGGAAACATGGCCGCTCCCGCTTCGTCCCTGAAGGCCGTTGTCGCCGCGCTGTCTGGCAATGTCGTCGTCACGCTGGTGAAGTTCATCGCGTTCTTCCTGTCCGGCTCGGGCGCGATGCTGTCAGAGGCGATCCACTCGGCGGCCGACACGGGCAACCAGGCGCTGTTGCTCCTGGGCCTCAAGCGCGCGGCGCGCAAGCGCGACGACGAGTTCCACTACGGCTACGGCGGGGAGCGCTTCATCTTCGGCATCCTGTCCGCCTCGGGCATCTTCTTCGTGGGCTGCGGCGTCACCGTGTACCACGGGCTCCAGTCCCTCCTGCATCCCCACGTGGCCGAGGTGGGGCCGCTCACCTTCGCGGTGCTCGGCGTGTCCTTCCTCATCGAGGGCGGCGTGCTGGTGCTCGCGGTGGTGGGCCTGCGCAAGCAAGCGGCGGGCATGCCGTTCTTCCGCTACGTGCGTGAGAAGGCGGATCCCGCCGCCGTGGCCATCCTGCTGGAGGACGGCGCGGCGGTGCTCGGGTTGGTGTTGGCCACGGTGGGCATCGTGCTCGCGTATGTCACCGGCAATCCGGTCTGGGACGCGGCCGCGTCGCTGACGGTGGGCGTGTTGCTGGGCATCATCGCCATCTACCTGATGGTGGAGAACCGAGGCTTGTTGCTGGGGCGCGCGGTGCCGGACGACGTGGAGCAGCGCTTCGTGGACGTGGTGCGCGCGCGGCCGAGCCTCGCGGATCTGCACGACGTGAAGACGCGCCAGCTCACGCCGGAGACGTTCCAGTTCAAGGCCGAGCTGCGCTTCAGCGAGACCTTCGTCGCCGCGAAGCTCGGCGAGGCGCTGCCTGCTTCGGGCTTGCCCGCCTCAGGCGCATCACGAGAGCAGGCGCTCCAGGGCGCGGCCCGTCACCTCATCCGCGCGCTCAGCGAGGAGATCGACGCCATCGAGGCCGAGGTGCGCCGGGTCATCCCCGAGGCGAAGCACATCGACCTCGAGCTGGAGCACCTCACCGCGGAGGCCGCCGAAGCCGCCGAGCAGCGCGCCGCCCAGGCGAGCTGAGTTCGCGACGTCGCGCGCATCAAGAGGACACCTCGGTGCGTGAGGCCGTGCGCGTGTCGCTCGATGAGCGTTCGCGCCTCGAACGGAGGGCACTGCGCTGCGACCTCTGCGTGAGGCCGTGCGCGTGACTCTTGCTCACGTCCCTTCGCCCGCGAGCCTCCACGCGGGCGGGTAGTGGGTGACGAGCCCCCGCGGATCCACGTCGAGCTCGGCCACGAAGCGACCCCCGTTGCTCTCGTAGCGGTAGCGCGACTCCGCGAGCCGCGTGTAGCGCTGCGGCAGCACGACGAGGGCGAGGTCCGGCATGCGCACCCACGCGGCCACCACGTCTTCTCCCTGACCCACCGCGAGCGACAGCCGCCGGATGGGGAGCGTGTTCGTCGCGGGCGTGAAGCCCAGGTCCACGTCGGTGCAGCCTCGGAACTGGGTGACCTCCTCGTCGCCGCGCCACCAGCATTGCCGCGCGTCCACGCGCAGGCGGAGATGACGGCGAGCCCCGCTCCGAGCCAGCGCGACGCGCACCTCGCGCGTGCGCCAGTCTTTGTCACACGAGACGACGTACTCCACGAGGCACGGAGTTCCCTGCTCCCAGAGCACCACCGAGCCCAGGAGGTCCCAGCCCGTGGGCTGCTCATGCAGCTCACCGTACTCGCTCCCGGGTGTGTCCAGGCGCTTCCACATCCAGGCGTGGAGGCACGGCTTCGCGGGGACGGCGGCTTCAGCGGAGAGGAGCATGCAGGCGCTCGCGGACGGTGGTCGTGAAGCCGGGCATCACACCATGGCGGCACCGCGGACGTGATGTCTTTCCAGTACCGCGCACTGTCATCCGGCACGAGGGTGCGTGGGCCTCGCGCCGACGTGCGCCCACCTTCCTGCGCAGGGACTCGACTGGGGGAGGGGACGCATGGCCAAGGCGGCGAAGAAGCCCAACATCCTCGTCATCTTCGGTGACGACATCGGACTCTGGAATCTCTCGTGCTACAGCTCGGGGGTGATGGGGTATCGCACGCCGAACATCGACCGCATCGCGGCCGAGGGCATGCGCTTCACGGACTGCTACGGCGAGCAGAGCTGCACCGCCGGCCGCGCGTCCTTCATGACGGGGCAGTCGGGCTTCCGCACGGGCCTCATCAAGGTGGGTGTCCCCGGCGCTCCCGTAGGGCTCCAGGCGGAGGACGCCACCATCGCCGAGCTGCTCAAGCCGCAGGGCTACGCGACGGGCCAGTTCGGCAAGAACCACTTCGGGGACATGAACAAGTTCCTGCCCACCGTCCACGGCTTCGATGAGTTCTTCGGCAATCTCTATCACCTCAACGCCGAAGAGGACCCCGAGGACCCCGACTACCCGAACCCGAAGGAGTTTCCGAACTTCCGACAGCGCTTCGGGCCGCGCGGCGTCATCCACTCGTGGGCCACGGACAAGGATGACCCCACCGAGGAGCCGCGCTGGGGACGCGTGGGCAAGCAGCGCATCGAGGACACCGGCCCGCTCACGCGCAAGCGCATGGAGACGTGTGACGACGAGTTCGTCGGCGCCGCGCAGGAGTGGATCAAGAAGCAGAACTCGGCGGGCAAGCCCTGGTTCTGCTGGCTCAACACCACGCACATGCACCTGCGCACGCACACGAAGCCGGAGAGCATCGGGCAAGCGGGGCGGTGGCAGTCCCCGTACCACGACACGATGGTCGACCACGACAAGCACGTGGGCCAGATGCTCCAGTTGCTCGACTCGCTGGGCATCACCGAGGACACCATCGTCGTGTACAGCACCGACAACGGGCCGCACATGAACACGTGGCCCGACGGGGCCATGACGCCCTACCGCAGCGAGAAGGACACCAACTGGGAGGGCGCCTTCCGCGTCCCGCTCGTCATCCGCTGGCCGGGCAAGATTCCCGCGGGCAAGGTCTCCAACGACATCATCAGTCACCACGACTGGATGCCCACGTTCCTCGCCGCCGCGGGTGAGCCAGACATCCAGCAGAAGCTCCTCAAGGGCTACAAGGCCGGAGACAAGACCTTCAAGCTGCACCTGGATGGGTACAACCTGCTGCCGTACCTGACGGGCCAGGCGCCCAAGTCGCCGCGCGAGGGGTTCATCTACTTCAGCGACGACGGCGACCTGGTCGCCATGCGCTTCGACAACTGGAAGATGGTCTTCATGGAGCAGCGGTGCCGGGGCACGCTCCAGATATGGGCAGAGCCCTTCGTGACCCTGCGCGTCCCCAAGCTCTTCAACCTGCGCACCGACCCCTTCGAGCGCGCCGACACGACGTCGAACACGTACTGGGATTGGTACATGAGCAAGGCCTACCTCATCATGGCCGCGCAGGGACTGGTGGGCCGCTTCCTGGAGACGTTCAAGGAGTATCCGCCCCGCCAACGCGCGGCCAGCTTCACCATCGATCAAGCGATGGAGCGCATGGAGCAGTCGCTGGGGGGCTCGGGACACTAGCCGTCGCGCGAGCCGTCAGTCGTTGAAGGCCTCGATGGCAGGCGGAGCGTACTGGCCTTGGAGGGCCGCCTCGGATGGACCGTAGATGCGCAAGAGGACGTAGAACGGTCCATCCGGGACGGGCAGCCAGTTCGCGCGCCGCGAGGGCTCGGGGCTCGCGTGCTGGAGGAACAGCGAGAGCGAGCCATCCGAGGACTTCACCAGGTCTCGCGAGTGGCCTCCTAGCGAGTAACGCTGGATGGGATTGTCCACCAGCATGTGCGTCTGCGCGTCGTAGGCCGTGAGCGACCAGAAGAAGCGCGCGGGTGGCAGGGCGTTGTCCGGGAAGCGCAGCACGTAGCGCCGCTGGCCTCCATCAAGCAGACGGTCCGCGCTGTCTCGGTGCGCGATGGGGTAGATGGCCTCGGCGGGGGAGTTCGCGTAGAGGTAGTTCCACGCGACGCGTGCTCGCAGCGCGTAGTCCTCTCCGAAGTCACCCACCTTGGGGTCTGGCATCTCCCAGCCGTGTGGGGTCGCGGGCGGCTGGCGGAGCATCGCGCGCGCCTCGCGGATGCCGTCGAGCATCGCGGCGCGCACGTCCGGAGACAATGCCCCTTCATCGAAGTGGGCTCGGCCCGGCCGCACGCCGATGCGCGCGAGGCGCCGCAGGAGCGGCAGCTCCCGCTCCGAGAAGCGGTGCCACTGCATCATGAAGTTCACGTACTCGAAGGCCTTGAAGCCGTCGTCCTGCTTGTCCTCGAAGTACGGCGGCCAGTCGATGTCTGGCAGCGCGGGCGCATCGCCTCCCATGACGGCGTGCAGCGGCTCGGCGCGGAACTGGGGCTGGAGCGCGGTGGCCGCGGCCACATCGTCAGGGCCGGTGACGCCGATGCGCAGCAGCGCCAGCACGAAGCGCGAGTCCGAGCGGATGACGCGCGCGTCCCGCAGCTTCGGAGGCACGGCGCCATCCCACTCCGGCCCGGCGATGAGGAAGCGCCTCGCGTCGTTCCCGGTCGCGCGCGTGCCGATGTACGGCAGGTTGTTCGTCGTGAGGTCGACCAGCTGGATGCAGAAGTAGCGCTGGCCCAGGTCTGGCGTCTCGAGGAGGACGGGCTCGCCTCGGAGGTCCAGGTTGGCCTCCGAGTAGAGCGTGTCGTTGTTGGGCGAGACGACGTCGCGGTCCTTCGGTGTGAAGCGTCGCGAGAAGTGGAGGAAGACATCGGCGGGCCTCGCCATGGGCGAGCGGGGCAGGAAGCCCTGGGCCAACAGCTTGTAGTTCTCCACGAAGGGGAGGCCAAAGACATACGCCTCGCGCGCGAGGTCGTGTGCCTCCTGGGGTGTCAGCTCCGCGGTGGACTGCTCCAGCATGAGGGTGCCTCCCCTGTCAGGGCCTGCCGTGCATGCGTCAGAGGCAACCTGAGGCGCTGCCATCCGGCAGGCAACATTCGAGGGGAGGCGTAGGACGCGGGGCTCGGCGTCCCGTCTGGTGTCAGCGGACCTGGATGGCGTCCGCGACGACGTAGGCGCCCGCGGTGGTCCAGCGGCTGAGCTGCACCTTGTTCCAGCCCGCCGCGAAGCTCCACGTGCCGAGCGTGTTCCACTTCGCGCCATTGAGTTGCTGGTTCACCTTCACGTTGGCGAGCTGTGTGCCATTGGCGCTCCAGACGATGAACGGCGCGGCGGTGGCGCGGTCGGTCGCCGCGGTCCACCACGCGTCCACCGTCTTGGTCGCCGCGGCGGGCAGGTAGAACCAGAACGTGATGGGCTCGGACACCGACTGGGTGGGCGAGACGAGGTAGTTGTTGCCGTAATAGCCAGACACGTTGACGGAGGTCACCCAGCTGGTGCCCGCGGTCTCGATGTAGCCCTTCGTGGTGTCGTTGTTCGCGTTGTTGTTGTCGATGACGAGCGCGCCGCTCGAGCTGGTCGTCCACAGGTACGTGACGTCCACCCAGTCGTTGTCGGTCATCCCCAGGTCGGTCCAGAACGTGCCGTCCGCCAGGTCGATGCCCGCCGGGTTCGCCGGGCGGCGGCCGAACTCATCCAGCCCGCCGTTGAAGTTGTCCTGGTACGCGGCCTGCGCCTCGGGCTTGCCCTGCGGCAGCGACTTCCACGACTGGCGGATACTCGACGGGTTCCAGTAGTCGTCCGTGGTGTTCCACGGGCCGATGTCCCAGACGGAGGCCGTGGCGCACTTGGAGGTCTTCGCGTAGCAGACGCGCACCTGGTACTCGGAGCCCCCGTTGGACGCGAGCCCTCGCCGCGAGGGCAGCGCGACGAAGCGGTCGTAGCTCTTGATGATGTGGCCGTTCGCCGTCTGCGAGCCGACCAATCCCTCGCGCGTGGCATAGATGCGGTAGGTCAGCGGGACGAGCGTCTGCAGCGCCTCGCGGGATGCGACGCCCTCCTGCCAGCCCTCCACTTCCAGGGACTGCACCTCGGGGCCGCGGCCGTGCTCGTCCGCCACCAGCGCCAACCGCACCTGCACCTCCGTGCCCGACGCGGGCAGGTGCACGGCCTCGCCCGGCGCGGCGGTGCGCCACTCACTCCAGGCCCCGCTCGGAGCGCGCACGCGCACGTCCACCTCGACGCTCGTGCCCGGCGCCGCCGTGGCCGTCACCACGGGCCGGAACGTGTCCACCGGCTGCTCCAGCGTGCGGGCCGGGAAGGTCGTCAGGCCCGTGAGGCGGCTCACTCCTTCGGGACGGCGCATGACCGCGCTGGGCTCGTAGCGCAGGCCGCTTCGCGAGTGCACGAACTCGCCTGGGGCGTCGCCCGCGGACAGGGTCTCCGTCCAGCGCGCCTTCCCTGCGCCACGCTCGGCCCCGTTCTCTTGAGGCGCCGCCGAGTCCGCGGCGGGCGCCGCGCCCGCGAGCCCCGCCGACAACACCGCTACCACGACAGTCGATCGCCACGACGCCTGCATGGAATTCCTCCAGTAAAACTGGAACAAGGTGGAATTCCATTAAATCATAAAGTGAGAGGTCAGAGCTTCAGCTCCCAGGTTTGTTCTCGCTGGCCCGGGCCGAAGAGGGGCTGCGGGGCCTCGTGGATCAACTGGAAGCCGGCGTGTTCATAGAGGCGCCGCGCGGCGTGCAGGGCGCTGCTGGTCCACAGCACGACCTTTCGGTAGCGCGCCTGTCGCGCGAAGCGGAGGCTCTCCTCCACCAGTCGCGCGCCAATGCCCAGGCCCCGAGCGCGGGGCTCCACGAGCAGCAGGCGCAGCTTGGCCACGGTGTCCGACTTCCTCACCAGGAAGATGGAGCCCACGGGCTCGCCGTCCAGCTCCGCCATCCAGCAGCGCTCGCGCTTCGCGTCGAAGTGCTGGATGAAGTCGGCCACGACGCGGGCGACGAGCGCCTCGAAGCGCTCATCCCAGCCGTACTCCTGCGCATAGAGCGCGCCGTGACGGTGCACCACCCAGCCCATGTCTCCGGGGCGGTGCGCGCGCAGGCGATACGGACGCGGGGCCTCCGCGGGCGCGCCGAGGAGCCGCTCGAGGGTCCGCATCGCCTCGACGACGTGGCCCTGTTCGCGAGGCGCCAACGGCTTCAGCAGGGCCGCGACCTCTCGGCGGGAGCGCGCGTCGAGCGGCGCGAGGACCTTCTTTCCCGCGCGCGTGAGGGACAGGAGGACCTGTCGCCCATCGCGGGGGGAGGGCTGCTTCGTGATGAGCTGCTGCTTCGCGAAGGCGCGGAGGATGCGGCTGAGATAGCCCGCATCCAGGTCCAGAGCCTGGCCCAGCTCGGAGGCCGTGGGTTGCTCGCGGTGGGCCAGTTCGTACAGCACGCGCACCTCGGTGAGCGTGAAGGGACTGTCGAGCAGCCCTTCACGCAGCACGCCGATGCGCTGGGTGTAGAAGCGATTGAAGCGCCGGATGGCCGCGACACGCTGCTCCAGGGACCGCCGAGACTCGACCGACATGGCTCGCTCCGGGATGAATGGATGGGACCGGAGCGGGCAGTGTAGATGATTGACTCCGTCAAATATCGGAGTGGCGTTGCGCTACTTCCAGGTGATGGGGATGGGCGCGGCGCTGCGGATGCCCACGCCCACGACGTCGTAGCGGTAGGCGTGATGGAAGAGGTCCTGACCGGTGGCGTAGGGCTGCTGACGCACCTTCACGCGAGAGAGGATGAGCTGGTCCTGGTAGTTCAGCGCGGCGTTCATCCCGGGGGTGATGATGAAGGAGCCGGTGTCGCGCACGGCGCAGGTGATGACGTTGGTTCCACTGGCGACGCGGAACTCGAGCAGCACCATGTCCCCCGTGGGACCGCTCCACGACACCTCGGTGGGCTTCCCGCTGGAGAGCGCCAGGGTGGCGCTGCCCGGAACGGGGGCCTCGGGAAGCTCCAGCAGGGGGCCTGAGAACGCCGGCTCCGAGAAGTCGCCGTCCCACGACACGGTGTAGGTGCCCGCGCCCAATCGGTGCGTGTCCGAGAAGCCATACGACACGGGCATGGCGCTCCCGCTGTCCAGCGTCTTGGCGAGGGCGTAGCGCACGCCTTGCGCGCTCTCCAATCGGACCTGGCTGCCGATGGAGACGCCGACCTTCGTGTTGGAGGAGCCGCGCGGTGCCAGGGACAAGATGTGTCCCTGCGCGTGGCAGAGGCCATTGGGAATTCCTCCGATGAAGTCGAAGCCCTCGTCGTCCGCGCGGCCAAAGAAGGCTGTCCCCCGGGGGCCCAGTGCGTCCGAGTCCGTCACCGCGACGACGCCCGTGACCGCGACGGACGTGGGGCCCGCGTCGACTCCGCCATCTGGTTCGGGCTGGGTGCCCGCGTCCGCGCAGTCGCCGGTGGGCTGCGCGTTCTCGGGAGGGGGCTCGTCGGAGCCGCACGCGAACAGGCTCGCGCCACCCAGCGCGAGCGCAAGGCACATCATCACACGATGTTTCACGGAGTTTCTCCCGCACAGGCGAGGAATCGCCCGATGCGGGGAAAACATGCCTGCGTCGCGTCTGGTGTTACAAGGCGCGGGAGCAGACTGTGTCTGTGTCGCCCTGGGCTGTGAGGCTTTCGCGGGGGCGCCTCAGTGCTTCGCGTTCTGGGGAGGCTCCCAGGTGAAATGGACAGTCGGCGCGCGCACGGCCTTCGCGTCCTTCATCAAGAATCCCTCTTCCCGCTTCGCGGCACGGTCGAGCGCGGGCCGCAGGGACGCGGGGATGGGGAGCAGCAGGCCCACCACGAACTTGTTTCCACGACACGATTCATTGTCATAGCCAAACGCGATGCGCACGGCGACCTTGTCTCCTTCAAGGTGATGGAACGCCACGGCGCGCTTCACCGGGTCGAGTCCATACGCGAAGCCCACGCAGTCCTCACCGGGCACCAGGGCTTGGAGGAGCGCTTCCACGCTCTTCGCCTGCTTGAACGCGGCGGCGTCTCCGATGTGCTTGCGCACGAACGGATCCGCCTGGAGCGCCGCGACCACGTCCTTCTCGGGGAACACGGTGAGCAGGGAGAAGGCGTCCTTGCCCTTCGTGACGTCCTCGGTGACGTAGGTGGTGCGCTCGTAAGGATGCGCGCCGCCGGTGTAGCCCGCCACGTTGTGCTCGGAGCTGACCCAGGGGCCCACCACGGAGAGCACGGCGAAGGACTCGGCGCCTTCCCAGTTGGACAGGTCCTCGCCGGGCTGGGGCTGGAAGCGGGCGCGGAAGGCGGCCTCGCGCGACTTCAAGCCAAACACCTCCTTGCCGCCGCGCAGGCCGCGGAGGTCCTGGGCGGACATCTCGAACGTCACGTCCGTGCCCGACACCTTCCACGTTCGCGTGGGAGCGGGAGCCGCGGCGATCATCAGCGTCAACATGGAGGTCAGGAGCATGGCCGGCATCCTGCCCGAACCGCTCGGCACGCGGGCGTGACGTGGTGGGTCCTCTGTGTCGTGGAGACAAAGACAACCACGAGGCAAGTCACCGCGGGCCGTCGTGTCCAGGGGTGGACCCTGGTCATTCCTCACCCCACGCGCGGAGGCCGAGGATCCGACCTTGGCGTGGACGGAGGCTATTGCCGGGCTGCGGGTTGAGATAGGACTGGCGGTCCCTATGGCTGCTGGCGCTCGTCCCCGTGTCCTCCTGATTGCCGAGCTGTGCAACCCCGACTGGGTGAGTGTTCCCCTCGAAGGGTGGTCCCTGTTCCACGCGCTGACGGACGTGGCGGACGTGCACCTGGTCACCCAGGTGCGCAACCGCGAGAACATCCTCAAGCAGGGGCTGGTGGAGGGCCGCGACTTCACCGCGCTGGACTCCACGCCGGTGGAGCGTCCGCTGGACAAGGTGGGCGGGCTGCTGCGCGGACAGGCCGGGGTGGGGTGGACCACCGCGACGGCGCTGAGCGTGCTGCCGTACTACTTCTTCGAGGAGCTGCTGTGGCGGCGCTTCGGGGCTCGCATCCAGGCGCGCGAGTTCGACGTGGTCCACCGCTACACGCCCATCAGCCCCACCACGCCGAGCACCCTGGCGGCGCGCTGCCAGAAGGCGGGCGTGCCCTTCATCATGGGCCCGCTCAACGGCGGACTGCCGTGGCCCAAGGGCTTTGGTGGAGCGCGGCGACGGGAGAAGGAGTGGCTGAGCTACGTGCGGGACGCGTACAAGCTGATGCCCTTCTACCGCTCCACGCGAGAGAACGCGGCGGCCATCATCACCGGCTCGCGGGCGACGCGCGGACAGGTGGCGCCCGAGTTCCAATCGAAGACGGTGTACGTGCCGGAGAACGCCATCGACGTGCGGCGCTTCGGCACGGCGAAGGCGGAGGCGCCCGCGGGGTTGCCGCTGCGCGTGGCGTTCGTGGGGCGCTTCGTGCCGTACAAGGGCATGGCCATGCTCATCGACGCGGCGGCGCCGCTGGTGCGCGAGGGCAAGGTGCAGGTGGAGTTCATCGGCGACGGCGCGGAGATGCCCAACCTGCGCGCGCAGGTGGCGCGTGAGGGGTTGGAGTCCGGCGTGACGTTCGCGGGCTGGGTGAAGCACCAGGAGCTGCAGGGGCGGCTGGCGAAGAACCACATCTTCGGCTTCCCCAGCGTGCGTGAGTTCGGCGGCGCGGTGGTGGCCGAGGCCATGGCGCTGGGCCTGGTGCCCATCGTGATGGACTACGGCGGGCCGGGCGAAATCGTGAGCCCGGACACGGGCTTCGCCATCCCCATGGGCACGCCGGAGGAGATCGTCCTGCGCGTGCGCGAGGTGCTGACGAAGCTGGCGGCGGATCCGTCCGTCATCGGCCCCATGGGCGAGCGCGCGCGGGCGCGCATCCTCAAGCACTTCACCTGGAAGGCGAAGGCGGAGCAGGTGCGCGAGGTCTACCGCTGGGTCATGGGTGAGCGCGGCCAGCCGGACTTCGGCATGCCGCTGGCGGACTGAGGCGAGGCGCTACCGACGCTCGGCTTCGTCACTCATCGCCCCCTTCCCTGGAGGACGGGTCGTGCTCATGCGTTCCCGCGCATGCATTGGACTCTTGCTGCTCCTTGCGGCCTGCGCGACGCCGACACCACCTCCCCACGTGCGGGGTCCTCGGAGCCAGAGACCCAGCAATCTTGAGCGGGCGGCGAAGTTGCCTCGGGCCGACGAGGGCCGGTGCGTTGTCCGCGAAGCGTCCCTGCCTTGGTATCGAGCCCTGGAGCAGGACCGGGTCGAGTTCCACGACACCACGGGGAGGTGCGCGGTCGCCTCCGCTGACGCCGCTGCCGTGGGGCTTCGGATTCTGCGTGCTTGCGGCTCCTGAGAGGGTCGTGGGCGCGGTGGTCGTGTTGGGCGTGGTGGTGGTCGGCGTCGCCATTCAAGAAGCGCTGGATGCAGATGAACTCCGCCACGCCTATCCCGAGGCAGCAGGGTCCTCGCGAGGCGCCAAGGAGGCATCCCGGGACGCGAAGGGGCAACGCACGCCGAAGTCCGAGCCCGAGGGGCAGGACTGGCAGCCCCCGTGTCGCCTCTGCCCGTGGACCGGACGGGGCACTCTGGTTGCGAGCCTGTTCCAGTGCCGCATGCGGGTGGAGCCCCCGCGCATGACAGGTGCGCCGACAGATTCCCTCCGAATCGCTATCCCGGAATGGACGTGCTCGTGGGCGGCGTGCGCTTCGATGCGTTGCAGGTCGGCGTACCCGTGCTGTGGGAGATCAAGGCCCATCAGTTCGGCGCGTACAAGGACTTCATCCGGAGACAGCAGAATGCGAAGGAACTGGAGCAAATAGAACTGGAGCAAGACGCGGCGGCAGCATGCGGACATGGCTATGCGATCGGAGTGAGCACCCAATCGCACAAAGATGCATTGCTGCGAGCGAATCGGTTCCTCACCATCGTTGTCACGGGATGCACCCGATGAGCACTCCGCAACGCCTCGATCTGACCGTCTACGCGCCAGCGCTCGTGGCCCATGACGGCCGTACCGTCGCGGTCGTCCGGGGAATGGAACGAGCGCTGCCCGGCTTGCGCCTGAATTGGGAGGTGGGCAAAGGAGGGCGTCCCATCGAGCTACCGCAGCGCGACGCGTGGCTCGTTGAGGCCGCCTCACGCGGGAAGCTCCCGCTCCTGTGCAATGGCGACGAGAACTACCCCGTGACGGTCTCGGGACGGGGGGGGCGGGACGCCTCGGCCCGGGGGGGCAGGCGCTGCTCGACGTCTCTGCGGAGTTGCCGCTCGATGAAGCCGTTATCGCGGCAGCGGGGGAGCTATTGGAGTCCGCAGGGGAGGGTGCTCGCGCGTTCTGGGGACATGCGACGCCGGATGCCGCTGCGCTGGACATCGCGTATCAGACAGCCCCCACAAGGGAAGGGCCGCCGTCCCCACGTCGGGGGCTGCCTGCGCTCAAGCTCCTCGCAGCGATTCGCGCACCCGAGGTCCCCTATTTCCTTGGGTGGCTGAACTACTGGTCGGCTGCCGCCGCGCGGGCCATTGGGTTCCCGGACCTGACCCGTGACGCTGAGCTGCTTTCACGGGCGCGGCGCACGGAGACGGGCGGGTGGGTCGTACAGCTTACGTCCACGCCGCTCGACCTGGATGACCCCGCGCACTGGGACGCGCTTCTGCGAGCCTATGAACGGTTCCCGGAGATCGGTGGGCGTGCCGCGCCTTGAGTCGTGCAGGGGCTTGGGACGTCGCTCTGGCTGTAGGAAAGAGCCTCGAGGCACGAGCGCCGCGATGTGACTGACTCTCCCGTCCCGAGGGCGTGATGCTTCTCGAGGCGAGGCGCTACCGGCGCTCGGCTTCGCGGGTGGTGCGCACCCACTCGCCGCGCTTCTCCGCGCCGGCGCCGCGCAGCATGAGGCCCACCTTCCACACCACGTAGACGGGCGCCCAGGCCAGGTCCAACAGCCCGCGCGGCCCCACGCCGGACACCCACCAGCCGCGCAGCACGTAGGCCGTCAGCGAGAACAGGCCGAACGCGGCCACGCCCGACGCCGCCACCGCGGTGCCGCCAGACAGCCACACCAGCCCGGCCGCGAGCACCGCGCCGCCCACCATCGCCAACACCAACTGGCTCAGCGGCGGCACGAGCACGTCCATGGCCAGGTCGAACAACAGCCGGCTGCCCTGCTGGAGCGAGTCGTTCAGCAGCGGCCAGCCGTGCAGCTTGCGCATCTGCTTGCGACCACCCTCCCAGCGCTGGCGCTGCGAGCGGCTCTGCTTCTCCGCGGAGACCATCTCGCCCAGCACCTCGGCCTCCCAGGCGTAGTGCACGCGGTGGCCCGCGCGGCCCAGGCGGATGCCGTACTCCAGGTCCTCCACCACGCTGAAGGCATCGTGCGGCACCTGCTTGAGCACCGCGTGCGTGAAGCACATGCCGTTGCCGCGCAGGCCGCAGGACACGCCCATCCGCTCACGGCCCTGCGAGCGCACGCGGTGGAACATGCCCAGCGCGATGGTCATCAGCCGCGTGCGCCACGACGCGGTGGGGTTCATCACGCCGTAGTGCGCCTGCACCGCGTGCGCGCCGTCCTCCAGGCGCCGCGAGAAGGCGTGCAGCAGGTTGGGCGTCACCACCGTGTCCGCGTCCACCACCACCACCGCGTCCGCCACGCCGTCGCGCTGGCTGCGCTCGAAGGCGTGCGCCAGCGCGTAGCCCTTGCCGCGCTTCTCCGTGTCCTGACGCTCCAGCACGGTGGCGCCCGCCTCGCGGGCCTTCTGCGCCGTGGCGTCCGAGCAGTTGTCCGCGACCACCAGGATGCGCCGCAAGAGCGGCGGGTAGTCCACCGAGGACAGGTTCGCCACCGTGCGCGCGATGCCCAGCTCCTCGTTGTGCGCGGGGATGACGATGTCGAACCGCCGCACCGGGGGCGCGGGCGGCACGGGCGCGGGCCTGCGCCCGGACAACACCGTCAACAGCAGCAGGTACCCACAGCCCGCCGCCACCGGCAAGAGGCCCACGCACAGCGCCACGTCCACCCAGGTCCAGACCGTCACGGATTGCTCTCCCCCGCGCGCGCCGTCAGCGCCGCTCCAGGTCCGCCAGCACCGGCAACTTCAGGATTCGCTCCACCTGCCAGCGCTCCAGGATGCGCCGCCGCAGGATGTCCAGCGCCACCGCCGCGAAGACGGCCAGCGCCACGCCCCCCACCACGCCCCCAATCGCGATGAGCTTCGTGTTGGGCTTGGTGGGCTTCTCCGGGAACAACGCCGGCGTCAGCACCGTGTACCGGTGCTTGAAGGACGCCTTGGAAATCTCCAGCTCCGTCTGCGCCAAATCCAGCCGGCGCAGCTTCTCCGTGTGGCGCGACACCATCACCCGCATCGTGTCCGTGGCCACCGCCACCTGCGGATCATCCGGCGTGCCCAACAGCGCGCCCGCCATGGGCGCCATGGATTGGTCCGTCGGCGAGTCCACGTCATGCCCGCCCATGCGCAGGTACTCCTGGATGAGCGCCTGCTCCTCGGCGCGCATCGACGCGAGCTGCGGCGAGTCCGCCTGCATGGCCGCGATCTTCTGCTCCAGGTCGGTGATGACCGGGTGCTGCGGGCTGAACACCGTGCGCTGCTCGGTGAGCTGGGCGCGCAGCTCGGCGAGCCTCCGGGCGCGCAGCTCCTCGACGTCCGCGATGGCGCGCCGCTTGGACTGCACCATGAACTTGAGCTGGGCCAGGTTGTGGTCCGCCTGGAGGAGCAGCTCGCGGGCGCGCGCCTTCACCGGATCCGAGTCCGCCTTCTTGCGGCGCAGCTCGGCCTGCTTCACCGCCGCTTCCAGCTCGGCGATGGCCTTCTTGATGTTCTCCTTCTCGCGCGCGACCTGTCCCTCCAGGACGCGGACGGACTCGCTGATGGCGGAGACCTCCGCGTCGTGGCGCGCCTCCAGGAAGTTCTTCTGCGCCGCCTCCACGATGTTCATCGCGAGCTGCGGGTCGCTCCAGTCCACGCCGATGGTGACGGTGCCCGTGCCACCCTCGGCCATGACGGTGAGGCCCTGCTCGAGCTGCGCGATGAGCGCGTCCTGCTCGTCCTCCGGCGCGAGCACCGGCGGCTTCTTCTTCAGCAGCTTCTCCTTCAGGTGGCTGATGGGCGAGCGCATCAGCTCGCGGTACTCCACCAGCTTGGCCTGCTGGATGATGGCCTTGAGGTTGTCGCGGCTGAGCACCATCTCCCACGCGGCGCGGGTGGGTTGATCCGCCTCCACGGGGATGGAGCGGCCCGGGTTCACCAGCGCCGCGATGATGAGGTTGCGGTAGGTGAGCAGCCGCGTCTCCACGTGGTACTTGCGCGGCATCAGCTTGCCCGCGACAGAGCCCAGTCCGCCCATCGCCACGATGATGACGAGCCCGAGGAACCAGTGCCGCAGCACCGCGTTCTTCACGAACCCCACCGAGTCCAGGAGGAAGCCCCAGTCGATGAGGTCCGCGGGCGCGTTCGTCTCCTCGCGCTCCGGCATGTACGGAGGCGGGGGGGCGCGCCGGGGTGGCGGGGGCGGCCGAGGCTCGGCCGCGGGTGACGTCATGGATTCCTCCGGCGCGCCGGGGCCTTGAGCGCCTGCTGCACGCGCTTGGCGAACTCCTCCGTGGTGAAGGGCTTGCCCAGGTAGCCGGTGGCGCCGGCCTCCTCGGCGTGCGCCTTGTCCTCGGGGAGGTTGCGCGCGCTGACCATCAGCACCGGCACGTCCGCCACCGCGGGCGAGCGGCGGATGTGCTCACACACGTCATAGCCGGACACGTCCGGCAGCGTGAGGTCCAGGCACACGAGGTCCGGCCGCGCGCTGCTCTGCAGGTGCTTGATGGCGGCCTGGCCGCTCGACACCTCCACCACCTCCGCGACGCCAAGGTGGTCGCGCAAGAGGTCGGCCAGCATCTTCCGGAACATCGGGGAGTCCTCCACCAGGAGGACGGTGCGCAGTTGGGGCTCCATCCGTGGAAACGCCTTTCCCTTCTTTTTCAGCCGAACCCGAACCGAGGCACGAGCACGAGGACGCCATACGCATAGGCCGCGTTGAAGAGAGCGACCCAGAGGATGGCCTTCTTCAATCCGCGCATCGGGTTGGGGTCTCTCGCGGCCGTGCCCGGCAACGCAATGGTGAAGATGAGGACGGACAGGAGGATGAGCTTCGCCATGTGCGGGCCCTTAGAGGATACCAGCTTGACGCACTGCCAGCCCCAGTGAAGCGGACCATTGGAAGCGGGCTGTTTCCACCCCAGGCGACCGGCTCCACGCGGTCCGCGCCTCGGACTCCACCGAGACCCAACGGGTGAAGGCATAGCTCGCTCCCAGCCCTCCCAGTATCAGCCGGTCCGCCGTGGCCCCTCCTACCGCGAAGGCCGTTCCTCCGGTGGCGGACACTCGGGCGCGGGGCCCCAACATCCAGGTGCCAGACGCCGTCACATCCGCCCGGGGGTACACCTGTCCCGTCAACCGGTCGACGAAGGGCGTGACGTGCGCGGAGAGCCGACCCGTGAAGTCGTACTCGCGCGAGGGGATCCGGTAACCCATCGCGACGGTGAGGTCGGGCAGCACGTCCGTGCGCTCCAG
Source organism: Myxococcaceae bacterium JPH2 (assembly GCA_016458225.1). Taxonomy (NCBI): domain Bacteria; kingdom Pseudomonadati; phylum Myxococcota; class Myxococcia; order Myxococcales; family Myxococcaceae; species Myxococcaceae bacterium JPH2. The sequence continues at coordinate 963,443 of JAEMGR010000003.1, forward strand.
GCCCTCCGCGGACAGCGACTGCGCGACGCCCACGCCCATCCCCGCCTCCAGCGACGTGCGCCGGTCCATGCGCCAGTTCCAGCCCTCGGTGAGCGTGAGGACGGTGGCGTGCGCGCCGGTGGAGAAGCGCGTGTCGGTGGCGCCCACGGAAGTCGACAGCACCTGACGCTGCGCCAGCGCCCAGCCGAGCGCCGCCTGCGCGCGCGGGCCGTACTGCAGTGGCACCGCCTCGCGCGCGCCGCCGTTGAGGCCGCCGCTGACCGCGAAGGCCGCCGAGGCGGACAGGCCCAGCCCGCGCCCCAGCCACGTGGTGGTGGTGCCCAGCGTGGTGAGCGAGGAGAGGAAGTAGACGCTGCCGCCCTGGGGCAGCGGCTGGAGCGGGCCATCTCCGACGGGCCGCGAGGGCGAGTCCGCCACGGGCACGGTGCTCAAGAGGTCCACCCGACCCAGCACGAACTCCTGGCTGCCGTGGAGCGTGAGGCCCCGGTCCGCGCGCCAGTCACCGACGAGGCGCCCCACGTGCTGCACCTCGGTGCGCGCGCTCTGGGTGACTTCCCGCAAACTGAGGCGCGGGGCGTACTCCGCCTGGAGCTGCGTGCCGCCGTCGCGGAACAAGAGGGACAGCGAGGGCGTCAGCTCCGCGTCGCCCGTGATGGAGGGCGTGGTCGTCGTCGTCTGCGTGGTGCTGGCGTCGAGCGAGCGCACGCGCGAGTCCGCGCGCACGGCGACGCCATAGCTCACCGAGGCCGAGGCCACCTCCAGCCATGCACTGGTGAGCGCCGCCCCGAGCACGGACTACTCCACCACGACCACGTCGCCAGGGCGCAGGCGGAAGCCCACGGCGCGGCCCTCCGCGCGGATGAGGTCGCGGTAGCGCACGCGGATGCGGGTGGGGGCGGGCAGCTCGGACTCGTCGCGCCGCAGGACGAAGATGCGGTCCGGGTGGGCGTAGTCGGTGAAGCCTCCCGCGCCGGCCAGGGCCTGGAGCAGCGTGGCGGTGGGCTCCAGCACCAGCGGCCCAATGCGTGACACCTCGCCCATCATCGTCACCGTCATGGGCTTGGCCTCCTCCAGGGAGACCGTGACGACGGGGTGGTTGATGAAGTCCTTGAGGCGCGTCTGGATCTGCTGCGACAGCAGGGCCGGCGTCTGGCCCGCGGCCTCCACGTCATCCAGGAAGAGCAGGCTGATCCGCCCGTCCTCGCGCACCTTGGCGCGCGTGGTGAGCGACTCCTGGTTCCACACGCGGATGCTGAGCACGTCCCCCGGGACGATGCGGTAGGCCGCGTCCACGGCGGGGGGCTTCTCCTGGTACTCGTCCACCCAGACGTACTTGCCCAGGCCGCCGCACGCGGGCGCAAGCCCGAGCAGCGCGACGCAGGCGAGCGCGCGGGAGAGGACGGCGGGGCGGGGGCGCGTGGGGGACATGGGCGGGGAGACTCTCACGCGAGAGGAGGGACCGCGACAGGGGCGGGGGCAGGGGCGCCTCGGTTGCGCGCCAGCTTGAGCACCAGGGCCAGCTCCGCCGGGCGCACCGCGCCGGTGACGAGGATGAGCGCGACGTAGAGGACCGCCTCCAGACCCAGGCGGACCCACGGCTGGATGAAGGACAGCAGCGGATCCACCGCGAAGCACGTGAGGCACACGGCCGTCGTCTTGGCCAGCATGACGAGCGAGCGCCGGTCGAACGACGCGCGGCCCATGCGCCACAGGAACAGCGCCGTCACGAGCAGCTCGGTGATGAGCATGCACAGCGCGGTGGCGGTGGCGCCGCCGCCGTCACCCAGGCGCTCATGGAGCACGGGCACCAGCACCAGGTTGAGCAGCGGATCCAACACCGCGCCCATCACCGCCGCGGCCGTCACCCACCAGGGCTTGTTCATCATGGTGAGCCACACGCTGCTGACCATGGTGACGTAGACGAGCACGAACAGCGGGGACAGCACGCGCAGCGGCATGGTGGACTCGTCGAAGCCCGGCCCGTTCATCAGCCGCACCCACGAGTGGGCGCCCAGCACCATGGCCATCATCATGGGGACGGTGACGGAGAGCGTGCCCTCCAGCGAGCGGCGGGTGAGCTGCGTCAGCTCCGCCTCCGAGCGGGACGCGGCGCGCGACATGAGCGGCATCAGCACCCAGCCGAAGATGGGGTTGATGAGGAAGGTGAGGCTGGCGATGTTCCACGCGCCCCAGTACCAGCCCACTTCCTTCATGGAGCCCAGCGTGCCCAAAAGGGACATGTCCACGCGGCCGTTGCACGCGAGCGCGGCGGCGGTGAGGAAGTAGGGCAGGCAGTCCTTCATCACGCGCCGGGTGGCGACCCAGTCCACGCGGAAGCGCAGGCCCAGGTGCGTCTGCGCCAGACGCCAGCCGATGCCCAGCTTCACGGACTCGGCCGCGACGATGGGGATGGCCAACCACTGGAGCCCCACGCCGCCCGCCGCCGCGAGCGCGAGCCCGCCGCCCCAGATGAGCTTGGTGACGATGTTGGAGACGGAGAGCCCCGCCACCTTGCCCTTGGCGTGCAGCAGCGCCGCCATGCACGCGTTGATGATGATGAGCGCCTGCGCCAGCGCGAACCACTGCACCAGGTGGCGCACCTCGGGGGGCTCGTTGCGGAAGTGGAGCACCACCGCGAGCGCGCCCATCAGCAGCACCGTCATGCCCAGCCGCACGAGCATGGTGGTGCCGAAGAAGTCGCTGGCGTGCTCGGGCCGGACCGCGACTTCCTTGCGGATGTACGTCTCCAGGCCCAGGTTGGTGACGATGAAGAAGGTGGCGGAGAAGCTGTCCGCCCAGCTGAAGTAGCCGAGCGCCTCGGGGCCGAGGTAGCGCGCCATCAGCGGCCGGATGGCCAACGCGATGGCGAACGTCACGAGCAGCGAACCGCCGAGCTGCAAGGTGTTGCGCACCGCGCCTCGGACTTCGTTCGTGCTGTCGCCCTGGCCGCTGTCCTGCGGAGTGGAGTTCTGGGTGTTCACGGTCATGACGGCGCTGGGACCCCCGGGCCCCGGGGGGGCGCGCACATAGAAGACGAGCGGCCGCGGCACGTCAACGCCGCTCGCCCGACAGCCCGAGGACCTAGCTGGCCCCGCGTCCGGTGATGACCACCGGCACGGTCTGCAAGAGGAGCCTCAGGTCACTGGTGAGGCTCCAGTGGTCGATGTACTGCATGTCCAGATACATCCACTCCTCGAAGGAGATCTGGTTCCGTCCGGACACCTGCCAGATGCAGGTCAGACCCGGGCGCACGGACAGGCGGCGGCGCTGCCAGGTCTCGTACTTGGCGACCTCGGAGGGCACGGGCGGGCGCGGCCCGACGATGCTCATCTCGCCGCGCAGCACGTTGATGAACTGGGGCAGCTCGTCGATGGAGAACTTGCGGATGAAGCGGCCGATGCCGGTGATGCGCGGGTCGTTCTTCATCTTGAAGACGGGGCCCGACTGCTCGTTCATCGCCGCCAGCTTCTCCTTCAGCTCCTCGGCGTTGACCACCATGGAGCGGAACTTGAGCATGTAGAACGGCTTGCCGTGCTGTCCGGTGCGCAGCTGCTTGAAGAAGATGGGGCCGCGCGAGGTGAGCTTGATGCCGGCGGCCACCACCGCGAAGACGGGCAGCAGCATCCAGATGGCCACCGCGGACACCGCGATGTCGAACAGGCGCTTCATCGCCATCTGGTGCGGCTTGGGCGCCACCGCGGCGAAGTGGAGGTAGCCATCCGCCACCGCGGCGGAGTCCACCGGGCGCGCGCGGTCCAGGCGGAAGCTGTGCGCCGGCAGCGCGAACGGCACGCCGAAGCGCTCGGCCAGCTTGATGGCGGCCTGCATGGCCTCGCCCTGGCGCAGCGTCTGGCCGGCGATGAAGACCTCGCTCACCGGCATGGTGCGCAGGATGCGCTCCAGATCATCCACGGTGCCGAGCACGGTCGCGGGCAGCCCGTCTCCGGAGTGGTCGTCGTGGTAGCGCACGTAGCCCAAGAGCGTGCTGCGGCCGCGCTTGAGCAGGTCCTCGCCCGTGTAGCGGCCCATGGCCCCGGTGCCCACGATGAGCACCTCGTCCATGGGCGCCTCCTGAGAGGCCATGTGGCGGAAGACGAACAGGCGCAGCATCAGCGCCACCGGCCAGAAGATGACGAGCAGGGGTGCCACGCCGGGCACGCGCGCCGCGTCCGGCAAGCCCAGCTGCACCACGGCGAGCACCGTCACCACCGCGAGCGTCGTCACCGAGACGAGCGCCACGTGGTCCAGGCGGCTGCGCTCCGCGAAGCGCGAGTCGTACAGACACAGCGCCGTGCCGGTGATGAGCCACACCAGGACGGCGATCACAATGAGCCCCGGCAGCGCCCAGCCCGGGTTGCCCGGGAGCTGCCCGCCCAACCACGCGGAGCCCGTCAGCACGCCCGCGAGCAGGACCAGGTCCACGGTCAGGTTCATCTTGGCCGCGATGCCCGGCGCCAGCTTCGGCGTGTCGGTGGTGGTTTCCTCGACCTTGACCAGCAGCGGATTCCCGGATGGGAGCGCCGACGACGTCGGCGACTTGGGACTCTCGACCGCGGCGCTAGAGCTTGCACTGCTCATCGTGTCCACCCCCCTCCGCCAACCATCTGGACGCTGGCAGAGGATGCCGTTGTGCCTTCAAAAGTACAAGAAGAGGGAAAAACCTGTTTGCCCGATAGGGCGGCGCGTTGCAACCTCTGCACGGTAAGTAAGACGTGACAAGAGGTGAATTCTTGGCGGCGACCGCCCCCGGTCGCAGACGGCGTGTTGCGCGGAACACCTTGCCTGGGACCCCTGTCACGCGCCGCCGGCTGCTCGGGGACACAGTGCAGGTCCGGTGCCGTCCCCTTGCTGTCTTTATGAGAGATTGGGGAACCCGCTGAGTGCGAAATCCCCGTGAAACTTCAAGGTGTTGCATGGCGCGGGGGAAGGGCGAGGCGGGAGGCGCCCGCGTAGACGTTGCAGCGGCCGTTCCGCGCGAACGCAGCCAGCGTCACGCCAGAACGCAGCGCCAGGTCGATGGCCAGGGAGCTAGCGGCTGAAAAGCTGACTATCATGCTTAATCCGGAAGCTATCGCCTTCTGGACAATCTCGAAACTGGCGCGACTGCTGACCACCAAAGCGACGGGTGGGTTTGAAACGACCTGGGCGCGCGCCAGGGACGGGGCGCGGACCTTCCCGGCGAGCACGAGGGCGCCCACGACCTTGTCCACGGCGTTGTGGCGGCCCACGTCCTCGTAGGCGGCGAGCACCTGTCCGGAGGCGTCCAGGGCGGCGGCGGCGTGGACGCCTCCGGTGCGCTCGAAGTTGCGCTGGGCCTCCTGCAGCCGCTGGGCGGCGAGGGCCATCAGCTCCGGGGACAGCGGGGGCCCAGGCGGGGGTGGGGCGCAACGCTCGAGCAGGTCGCTGACGGAGCGACGTCCGCACACGCCGCAGGCGGAGGTGGTGAGGGTGCCCCGTCGGGTGGTGGCCAGTCGCTCGACATCGAACACGACGCCCGGCGCGGGAGTGACCTCCAGGACATTGCCCCAGCCCTCCTCCCCCGGACGACCGCAGTGGGCCAGCCCGCCCAGGTCGTCCACGCTGCGCAGCAGGCCCTCCGCGAAGAGGAAGCCCACGGCGAGTTCGCGATCATTCCCCGGGGTCCGCATGGTGGTGGCCACGGGGTCTCCGCTCACGCGGATCTCCAGCGGCTCCTCCACGGCGACGCGGTCCTCCTCGGTGGGGTTCAGCGTGGTGCCGTCCCAGCGCTGGACCTCGCGCGTGGCGACGCCTCGGGGCTCACCGGCCATGGGCGCTCCCCAGCTTCAGCGTGGCGAGGACGAGGTCCGCCACCGCGCGCGCATCCGACGCGGCCACCCTGCGCGCGGCGAGCGAGCCCAGGGCGTGCGCGGGCGCGTCCGTGAGGACGGCGAGCACCTCCGGACGCGTGGTGGCGAGCGGGGGCTGGAGACCCTCTCGCCAGACCTCCAGCTTGGGCAACGGGCCGTCCTTCCATCCCTCCACGAGCACCAGGTCCACGGTGTCCGCGAGCCCTGCGAGGAGCGGCCCCAGCGCATCGTCGAGCGGCTCCGCGCGGGTGAGCTGCACCCCCTCGGGCGTGGCGAAGCCCACGAGCGCCGCGCCCGCCGTCTGGAAGCGCGCCGTGTCGCTCCCAGGGCGGTGCAGCGGATGCGTGTCGGACGAGTGCTTCACCACGGCGACGCGCAAGCTCCGCGCGGACAGCTCCGTGACGAGGCGCTCCAGGAGCGTCGTCTTGCCGGCGCCGGACCAGCCGACGACGGCGAGGGCGGGAGGCACGCTCATGGGCTCGGGGACTCCGAGGTCGCGGGCGTGAACGTCGGACGGTCGAACAGCTCCACGTCCACGCGGTCGCCCTCGGCGAAGTCGGCGCGGCCGGTGGGGAGGACGGCCCAGCCCTCCGCGCCCACGTTCTGCAGAATCTGCCCCGAGCCTTGAGGCCGCAGCCGCGCCCACGGGTCGCCACCGTCGCCTCGCGATTCCAGCGCGGAGACGGTGAGGAGATAGGTGAGGCCCGCTTGCTTGTGCCGAGCCTCGGTGAGTCGCGCGGTGATGCGACGGCGATGCTCGTGCACGCCCTGATGTCGCAGCAGGAGCGGGCGCGCGAGCTGGTCGAACGCGACGGTGGCCGCGCCAGGATTGCCGGGCAGCACGACGACGGCGGTGGTGCCCAGGCGCGCCACGGCCACGGGCTTGCCGGGCTTGAGGGCCACGCCGTCCACGAGGAACCGCGCACCAAGCGCGGTCAGCACGCGCTTCACGTGGTCACGGTCTCCCACCGACGCGCCGCCGGTGGTGATGAGCACGTCCACCTCGGGCGCGAGGCGCAGCAGGGCGTCTCGCAGCGCGGCCTCGTCGTCGCGCACGCGAGTGAGCTGTGTCACCTGCGCGCCGGCCTCACGGGCGAGCGCGGAGACGAGGACGAGGTTGCTCTCGTAGACCTGGTGCGCGAGCGCGGGCTGGCCGGGAGCGACCAGCTCATCTCCCGTGGCGAGCACCGCCACGCGTGGGGCGGGGCGCACCAGCGCGGTGGTGTCTCCCAGGGACGCGAGCACGCCGAGCACGGCCGCATCCACGCGCAGCCCTGCTGAGAAGAGCGGGCTGCCGGAGAGGACTTCCTCGCCCATTCGGCGCAGGTCGTGGCCCGGAGTGACGGTGACGAAGATGTCGACCTCGCGTCCCTCATCGGCGGGGCGCGCGGCCTCCTGGCGGACGATGGCGTCGGCTCCGTTGGGGAGCGGGGCGCCGGTGAAGATGCGGGCGGCCTCGCCGGGGCGCAGCGCGCGAGCGGGCAGGGCACCGGCGTAGACGGTGTCGACGACGCGCAGGCGCACCGGGTGGTCGCGGTTGGCGCCTCGCGTCTCCTCGGCGCGCACGGCCCAGCCATCCATCGCGGAGTTGTCGCAGCCCGGCAGCGAGCGTGTCGCGCGGAGCGGCGCGGCCAGGAAGCGCCCATGGGCGAGCGCGAGCGGCAGACGCTCGGGGGCCGCGGGAGCGATGGCGCCGAGGGCGGCCTGCCGCGCGGCGGAGAGGGACAGGAGCGACATGACTCGGCCGCACCTTAAGCGCGTGCGCGAGTTCCTTGTCCATCGTCACGGCGTGAGGGGTGCTCGCCTCCCTCCTGACCTGTCGGGAAGGAGGCGATGGTTCGGGATGCGGCCCTGGGTCATTCTCGCCGGCCTTGGAGTGCAACGGGAGCGCAGCGGGAGCGTCGCGCTCGCGTGACACGGGGCCGGCATGGGACGGTGTCCGAGGGAGGTGTGCGTGGAGAAGAGTGCCCGAGCCCCGGAGCATCCGGACGTGACGCTCGCCCTCATCGCGGGAGGACGCGGGACGCGGCTGTCCGGCGTGGCGAAGGGGCTGCTCGTCGTCGAGGGGCGCACGGTGATGGAGCGACAGCTCGCATTGGCCCCGCTGTTCGCGGAGGTGGTGCTGGTGGCGAACGCGCCGGAGCCCTATGCGCGCTTCGGGCTGCGCACGGTGCCGGACGCCATCGCGGGGAAGGGCGCGCCGGGGGGCGTGCACGCGGCGCTGGGGGCCGCGCGGACACCTTGGGTCTTCACGGTGGCGTGCGACATGCCCTTCGTCTCGGCCGAGGTGGTGCGCGCGGTGCTGGCGGCGCGGAGCTCGGAGGTGGACGCGGTCTGCGGTGAGGTCGAGGGGCGATGGGAGCCGTTGCTCGCGGTGTATCGCGCGGGGCTCGCGGCGGAGTGGGGTGCCGCGCTCGCGGAGGACCCCTCCCTGCGGCGACTGCTGGCGCGCGCGAGGACGCGGGTGCTGCCCGAGTCCGAGCTGCGCGCGGTGGATCCGACGTTGCGCGCCTGGGTGAACGTGAACACGCCCGAAGAACTCGCGCGCCACGGCGTCTCCCTGCCGACGCGATAGCGCGGCGTGCGCCGGGCCCCGCCCGCGTGGACGGGGCCCGACACGTCACGGGCTCAGCGGCACGCGTCCACGAGCCGACGCCGCGGCCGTCCCTCCCAACCGCGCTGGTGGAAGGCGTAGCCCGCGACCAGCGGCAGGGTGACGGTGGCCTCGCCGTAGACCATCTGCTCGTGCACGGTGGACACCTTGCCCCAGCTGCTGGCCTCGCGGAGGGTGGATCCGGAGAGGGCGCCGTCGCGCTCGTCAGCCACGGTGAGCTGGATGGCGTACTGGTGCATGTCCACGGGCTTGCCGACGAAGTCCGCGGCCACCACCACGTCCTGCGCGAAGTTCTTCGGCACGCCGCCGCCCACCATGAACAGGCCGGAGGTGTCCATGGCGAGCCGGCAGCGCGTCAGCTCCAGGAAGTCTCGTGCGCTGTCGATGGACAGGTGGGGTTGGCCCTGCCGCTCCCACTGGTGACGCACGAGCCCGAAGCCCGCCGAGCAATCACTGAAGGCGGGGACGAAGATGGGCACGCCCGCCTCGTGCGCGGCGAGCACCACGCTGTCGCGCGTCTTCCCGTGCTGCGCGAGGTAGCGCCCCATCTCGCCAATGAACTCACGCGAGGAGTAGGGCCGCGGCTCCAACGCGCTGGCGAGGGTGGCGATGGTGGCGTCGCACTCGCGCAGCTCGTCCTCGTTGATGAACGTGTCGTAGATGCGGTCGATGTGCAGCTCACGCAGGGCGTTGTCGTCCGCGTCGGCGCGGCCTCGGTAGTGGCGGAAGCCCAGCGCCTCGAAGAAGTCCTGGTCGACGATGAGCGCGCCCGTGGCGACGATGGCGTCCACCATGCGGTTGCGCACCAGCTCCACCACCACCTGCTTCAGGCCCGCGGAGAAGAGGCTGCCCGCCAGGCAGAGGATGATGCCGCAGCGCTCGTCGCGCAGCATGGCGTCATAGAGGGTGGCGGCGCGGTGGAGGTTGCGCGCCTGGAAGGCCATCTTCCCCATGGCCTGGACGAGCGGACGCACGTCATGCGCCCGGATGTCGATGTGCTCGATGGTGTCGCGAAGATGCTCGGCTTGAGAGGGAGTCACGTCGGAAGTGTCCTGCCTGGCCCGATGAACGAATCCAGGGGCCCAGGGCCGACGTGGCACCACCCGGAGCGTCCTTACGGCCTCTCCCGCTCGGGAGAAGACCGCCATCGGAGACGCCAGGTGGCATGAGCGGCTTCTCTAACGCGCGTCCGGATGGAGGGCAACCCTGTTGCTGTAGACGACCCGTTGCATCACTCCGATGCCAGGACACCGAGCGAGTTCACTCGCATGCGCACGTCCCACGAGCGGTGAAACATTCGCATGCCGCGCGCGACGCGGTGCGCACCGTACCCATGGTGAAGCGCGCCGTCCGTGCTCGCGAGCCGCGCGAACCTGTGGAATCATGCCCCGCCATTCCGGGCTCGAGGGACGACGATGCAGACCAGTCAATGGGATACACCCGAGGCCGTGGAGCGCGATTTGTCGCAGCGCCTCGCCGCCGTCTCCGATTCCGATACCACCCGCGGCATGTTCTTCCTGGGCGTGCTGGACGCGGTGCGCTTCCTGGGCGGCGAGTCGGCCGTGGCGGGCTGTCTGGCGCAGGCCGGAGAGCAGCGCGACTTCGTGCCCATGCAGACGTACCCCATCGGGCGCTTCCTCAAGCTGGCGTATGTCGCGGGGCACCAGCTCGCGGCGCAGTTCGGCGGCTTCGAGGACGCCATGCGCCGCATTGGCACGCAGGCCACGTTGGATTTTCTCAGCTCCATGTTCGCGCGCGAGTTCGTCGCGCAGGCGGGCGGCGACCCGAAGAAGCTGCTGGACCTCTTGCACTCGGGTTACCGCACGGCGCTCAGCTTTGGTGAGCGCTCGGTGGAGTGGACGGGGCCTCGCAGCGGGCGCGTGCTGATGAAGCGCTCCATCATGCCCATCCCCTACAACGAGGGCGTGCTGCGCGGCGCGCTGGAGATGGTGGGCGCGCGGGATGTGCAGATCACCAGTCAGGCCATCGCGCTGGACGAGGCGGTCTACGACACCTCGTGGGATGACTGAGCCTCACTTCGCCCCCAGCTTCGCCCCGACGTAGCGCACGCGGTAGATGCGCCCGTTGCCGTCGTCCGTGACGAGCAGGCTTCCGTCCGGCAGCTCCAGCAGCCCCACCGGCCGCGCGAAGGTGGTGGGGCCCGAGGGCTCCAGCAGGAAGCCGGTGAGGAAGTCCTCGAAGCCACCCTGGGGTTTCCCCTCGGGGGTGAAGGGGACGAACACCACCTTGTAGCCGGTGCCCTCCGAGCGGTTCCAACTGCCCCGGAACGCGACGAAGGCGCCCCCGCGGTAGCGCTCAGGGAAGGCCGTGCCCCGATAGAACGCGAGCCCGAGCGCCGCCGAGTGCGACGGGAAGAGCACGTCCGGCGTGAGCGTCTTCGCCACCAGGTCGGGCCGCTCGCTGTGCCCCTCCTTCATCCGCCGCGGGTCCACGTTCTTCGGGGACAGGTACGCGTAGGGCCAGCCGTAGAAGCCACCGGGTTGCAGGTGCGTGAGGTAGTCCGGCACCAGGTCATCGCCCAGCTCGTCCCGCTCGTTGACGGTGACGTAGGGCTCGTTCGTGCGCGGCTGGAAGTCCAGGCCCACGGGGTTGCGCAACCCGGAGGCCAGCGTCGTCCGCTCCGAGCCATCCAACGCCATGATTTGCACCGCGGCGCGCGGCGGCGCTTCCTCGCTCACGTTGCTTTGACTGCCCACGGTGACGAGCAGGTGTTGTCCATCCGGGCTCACCCGCACGTTGCGCGTCCAGTGCTGGTTGTAGCCAAGCCCTGGCAGCGCCGTGACCTCCTCGCCCGAGCCGGTGAGGCGCTCCTGTCCGCGGTGATAGGGATAGCGGCGCACGGCGTTGGTGTTGCCCACGTAGAAGTGGGTGCCCGTGAACGCCATCCCGAAGGGGAGGTTGAGGCCATTGCGCGCCTCGGCGAAGACCGCGCGCGCGTCGGCCACGCCGATGCCTCGCGTGTCGCGCAGGCGCTGGATGCGCTGCGCGCGGCTCTCGACGACGAGCACGTCTCCTTCGGGCGTGAGCGCGAGCCAGCGCGGCGCGGACAGCCCTTCCGCGAAGACGTTGACCGCGAAGCCCTCGGGCACGTGCAGCAGCGGATCCGCGGGCACGGGGACGACGTCCGGTGACTTGCTGGCGCTCCGGGATGCGAAGGGCGGGGGCAGCGACTCCAGCGTCACGCGTCGTGGCGTGGGCTTCAGCACGTCGGTGCGCACGCGCGAGGCGGCGGGAGGCTCGGCGCGCGGCTTCGCGGTGCCCGCGTCGGGTGGCTCGGCGAAGGCGGGGACGGCGAGCAGCAGGGCCAGGGCGAAGCGGGAGGAAGGGCTCACGGACGGTCCTTTCCGCCGCAGCATGCCGTGGCTTCCGCGCGGGGCGAGAGAGGTGGCCCCCGGGCCTCGGCGCGAAGTGTTGACCCCGGCGGCGACAGCGATTGTCGCGGGGCTGTTTGCCCTCGCGGGGCGCTGGGCGCGGTGCCTGGCTTTTCAACGCGCACGGGCTGTCCGCTGCTGGGACGCGGGTGTCCCGGCCGCGGGCAATGGGCCGCACGTGAGGGCCGTCGCTCCGAGCGTGGCCCTCTGCGTCGGAGCTGGCGCAGCTCTTGCTCTGTGGTCGCCGGCCCGTGGCGCGAGTCACTCCCTTTGCTCGGGGAATGGCGTGCCCGGGATGGACCGCGCGGCGCGTTGGAGTGGGTGGGCTGCTCCAGTTCGCGCGGGGAATGCAGCACGGGAGGCCGGCCGAAGCACTCCTCCCTTCGGCCGGCCTCTAAACTTGAGAATGTCTGATAGCGGCCCAACGGAAAAATAAGGGACGCTGAAAACATCCACGCGCAGCCACGACCTTTGGTTAGAAAGAGGTCACGCGTGCCCCGGGTGAGGCTCTCCGAGGCGCGGACAGAGGAGAGGTTTCCATATGCGTGGTGCGAACAAGTTGCAGGCGCTGGCCGTCGCGGCCGGTCTCGTGGTGGCGTCGCAGGCGGGTGCGGCGGAGCAGATTACGGATCCGACGAAGGTGGCGCGTGAGCCGGGTTCGGCGAGCGGCTTCGGTCAGGCCGGGCAGATTGTCGTGAGCGCGGATGCGTCCGGCTTCTTCGGCTACAACACGGGCTCTGACGCCCTCGTGCTCCACCTGGAGCCCGCGGCCGACTACTTCATCCAGCAGAACCTGTCGGTGGGCGCGGCGGCCCTCGTCGAGCAGGCCTTCCAGGACGGGCCGAACACGACGGCGCTCGGCGTGGTGGTGCGCGCCGGCTACAACCTGGGCGTGGCCGAGAAGGTTTCGCTCTGGCCGCGCGTGGCCTTCGGTCCGAAGTACGTCCACGTGAGCGGTGGCGGCAGCGACCTGGCGTTCGTGCTGGAGGGCTACCTGCCGGCGCTCTTCCACGTCACGCCGCACTTCTTCGTGGGCGCGGGTCCGCAGGTTCGCGCGCTCATCAGCGACCGGGGCGCGGGCGTCGTGGGCTCCAGCCAGGGCGCGTTCCAGGGCAACGACGTGACGATTGGCATCTCCACCACGGTGGGCGGCTACTTCTAGTCGGTCCCTGGCTCGTTCATCCGAATGAGCCTCGACGCAGCGGAGAGGACGGCCAGGTTGCCTCTGGCCGTCTTCCCGTTGCGCAGGGGTGTTAGGATTTCCCGCGTTTCGCATGGTTAAGTCTGTCCATGCGAGCGTTCCTCCTCCTGTCTTGCTTGCCGTTGTTTGCCTGTGCCACGACGCCGGCCGTATCGCCCCCGGCGCCCGTCAGCGGCAGCGCGCTGCATCGGGTCCAGCGGGTGAAGGTCGCGGAGGGCGTTGAGCTGGAGCTCCTCGACTTTGGTGGCCAGGGGCCCGCGCTCGTCTTCCTGACGGGCCTGGGCAACACGGGTCATGTCTTCGACGACTTCGCGCCGGAGTTCACTGCGGCGTACCACGTCTACTCCGTCACCCGCAGGGGGTTTGGCTCATCGAGCTGGCCCACGCAGGGCTATGACACCGCGACCTTGAGCACGGACGTGGTCCGGGTCCTGGACAGTCAGGGGATCGCGACCGCGGTGCTCGCGGGGCACTCCCTCGCCGGGGAGGAAATCACCTGGTTGGCGACCCATCACCCGGAGCGGGTGGAGAAGGTGGTCTTCCTGGACATCTCGACCAAGGGCGACCTGTCAGCGGAGCTCTATCGGGTCCTGCCTTTGCCGACCCCGCGCCCGCCCAATCCCGCGGACCTGGTGTCGCGCGCCACGGTGGCGGCCGCGCTCGCGCGAGGTCTCGGCGGGCCGGTCCCCGCGCATGAAGTCGATGAGACGGTCGAGTTCGATCCGAAGACGGGCCACTACCTGCGCGACCGCCAGTGGTCCGGCGCGGATGCGCAGCTGACGATGGGCGCGTTGAAGGTGGACTTCGCGGCCATCCGGGCCCCCGTCCTCTACCTCCACACGGGTGAGCGTCCCCCCGACCAGGCGGAATGCTATGACGGCTTCGCCCAGATGACCCCCGCGCAGCAACAGAAGCTGCGGGAGATGACCCCCAAGGGAGTTCAGCGGGTGGATGAAGTCCGGCGCACGCCGGGCTGGAAGATCGTGCAGCTCGAGCATGCGGACCACTACGTCTGGATCACCAACCGTGACGACGTGCTGCGCGAGATGAAGGCCTTTCTCAAGAGGTGACGCGCAGTCCGCCGCGAAAGTCGGGGACGCCGCTCGGCGTCTCCGGTTGTCTTCAGCTGAGGCCGGACGTGTCGTGGCGAACCCCGGGCGTGACGGGGTTTGTCATTGGGATTGCCGGGAGTGGATGCGAAGAGGGCCGCGCTCCCGTGCGCGCGGCCCTTCGTCACTGACGCGCGAGCATCAATGCGCTGTCCACCCGAGACTGCTCCACCCATCCTCCTGCGGACGCCCCGCCCTCATGCGTGGACAGGTGGAGCTCCAGGTGCACGACGCGGGGCCCCAGCGCCTGGGCGTAGAGAAGGAGCAGGTGGGTCGCTTCGGTCAGGACGCGCGGCGACACGGGCTCGGTGTTGCCCTGGCCGCCTCGGGTCGCGCGCCAGTCGCGCAGCTTCCACGACACCAGGCGCCCGTCCTCCATGGTCACGTCCACGCCCACCCACGCCGCGCCCCCACGCGGCACCGCGACGGGGGCGAGCGCCTTCTGGAGTTGCTCCATCGCCCGCGTCAGGACCGCCTGCGAGATGCCCTTGTGGCGCAGGGGCAGCGGCCGGACCTCGGGTGGCCGCGCCGCCGTGGTGGATTGCTCCTTCTCCACCCGCCAGCGCGAGGCCTCCCGCCGCAAGATCAAGTACACCTCACCCGTGGGGTGCTGGCTCAGCTCGGTGAGCGCTCGTGCCACGTCGCCTTGCGTGTCCTCCGCGTCCACGGGGGTGCCCTCGTTCGCGTCGCGCCGCATGGCCTGGTAGCCCGTCAGCGTCAGCGCGCCCCGCTCGGACCAGAAGGTGAACACCAGCCGCGTGCCCACCTCGCGCACGCCCTCGGCCACGCCCCAGACTTGAGACGTGGCCAGCGCCACCTCCGCGTCGCGCGCCTCCTCCCAGGCCTCCTCGTCCATCGCCATCAGACCCGAGCCCCGATGCGTGCTCGGGCAGCCGCTCAGCCCTGCTCCCAGCAAGGCCAGAAGGACAGCCCGCCGCGCCTGCGGGAACGGGAAGGAGAGGGTAGGGATTCGCATGCGATGCCTCCGAGTCGGGGCGCGCGGCCGGGGTCAAATCAGGGCTATTTCTGTATTTCTTGTTTCTCCATGGTCAGACGACTCGAGTGCCGCACGCTGACGCGCTCGCCCTCGGGGGTGAGCGGCTGTCCACGGTTCATCGCGTGCGGGGGCGGAAGCCGGTGCGCGCGGCCGGGAGGGTGCCGAGGACCGCCCTGAAGGCGAGGTGCCGCGCGAGGAGGGGACTGGATGGGCTCGGTCCAGCGGAGGGGAGGAGCCACTCGGTCCTCACGGCCCACGGGTCAGGCTGTATCGCGGGCCCCGCCTGAGGGCGCCACGGCCATGCCTCCGTGCGGGGTAGCACCCGCGCGAAGCGGGTGGCCGTCGCGACCGCGCCCGGAAGCAGCGCGTCGCGGGTGAGGCTTCACGCCGGCGTCAGGGCGCGTCGTTCGCTCATGTGGGCAACCGCGGCGAGTCACGCACCTCGGCCACCACGCCGCCCATGAAGGCGCCCACGATGACGCCCAGGCCGGACACGGCGCTCACGACGCCCAGGGCCAGGAATGACACGCTGTCGCCGCGCAGCAGTGAGAACACCATCAACAGGATCCACATCCCCAGCGCCACCCACAGCGCGGGCGCGATGGCCACGCTGCCGGCCCGCGAGGAAGACCCGACGCGGTAGCCCCCGATGATGCCGCCGACGAGGCCGTTCACGGTGGGCAGGAAGAAGAGCAGCAGGCTCCACGCCACCATCCACGCCGCGCCCACACGGGCGGGGTCACCGGGTCTCTTTGGACTGACCATGCGCGTGTCCTCCTCTCCTCGAGGCTGCTCCAGAAGATTGCTCCAGAAGATTGCTCCAGGAGGTTGCTGAAAGAGGTTGTCCCAAGAGGTTGCTCACCTGTCCGGGCGCGTCGAGCCCTCGCGGGAGCCAGCGATGGGTGTCTCCCTCGTGTGGCGAGCAGGCGCGACTGTTGGCCAAGCCATGCTTCGGCCCGGGGGCTTGCGGGGAGGGTGTGCGGGGCAGGTAGGCTCGGGGCGTGATTGCCTCGGTCCATTTCGAGCACTTCCGTGGCCTGCTCGGCGTGGAGCTGACGCTGGAGCCGCTCACCGTGTTGGTGGGGGCCACGGCCTCGGGGAAGACGTCGGTGCTGGACGGGCTGCAACACCAGCTCGCCTACGAGCCCACGGACTTCTGGCGGATGGATGGCTCGCGGCGCATCGCCATCGAGTGGACGTATGCCCATGGCGATCGCACCCGCGTGGAGTATCCCTTCTCCGTGATGGACACCCTGCCCGGGCAGGGCCACGCGACGCAGCAGCTCGCGCTCAACATGAGCGCCCTGCGCGCGGGGGCACCGGCGGGGCGAGCCACGTGGCTGGAGCGCTCGGGCGGAAACCTGGCCAGTGTCTTCGCCGCGCTGCCCACGCCCACGCGCAACGCCATCTCGCGTGAGCTGTCGCGGTGCATCCCCTCGCTGAGCGAGGTGGACGTGGCGCAGGACGTGGACGGCAAGACGTACCGCCTGCGCTTCCGAGACCGCTGGAGCCCCGATGTCTGGTACGCGCCCGAGCAGGTATCGGACGGCGCGCTGTGGCTGCTGGCCTTCCTGGTGGTGCCGCATCAGCGACCGCTGCCAGAGCTGCTGACGCTCGACGAGCCCGAGCGCGCCCTGCATCCCGCCCTGGTGCGCGAGGTGATGACCCAGCTTCGAGCGCTCACGCGCGGCGAGTCCACGGGGCAGCCGGTGCAGGTGGTGCTGGCCACGCACTCGCCGGACCTGCTGGAGCTGGTGCGGCCCGAGGAGGTGCGGCTCCTGGCTCGCTCCGCGGCGGACGGCTCGGTGAGCGTGCGCGCGCTGCAGGGCGGCAAGTCCGACTGGCGCCGCGAGTGCCGCGCGGGGCTCGACGCGCTGTGAGCCCCTCGCGGGCTTACGTGGGCGAGGTGTACTTCGTGGCCCGCCACGCCAGCAGGTTGCGCTCGGCCGAGACGAGGGAGAAGCACACCACCAGGGCGCCCACGATGACGTCGTTCGCGGTGGCGCGGGTCAGGTCGCCGTAGCCCAGCACGGGCGGAGACAGCACGAGCCACGCGCCCAGCAGCGTGTTGACGAAGCGCAGCCCCATGACGAGCGAGGAGAGGAGCGCGACCGTGGCGATCAACAAGCCGACGATGGCGTCATTCATTCGCGGCACGGGGTGGGGATAGTCGAGCACGACAGGGGCGATGATGAGCCAGACGCCCAGGAACAGATTGCACCAGCGAGCCCACATGGCGGACACCTCCACGCGCGTACCACCGCAAGGTGTGACACGCCCGAGCTGCCCCTCAAGCGGGGGCGGCGGACGGAGCGAGGGCTCGGCGCGTCACCCGCGCCACAGCTGGCTCCAGAGGAAGCGCAGGTTGGCGGGGCGCTCGGCCAGTCGGCGCATGAGATACGGATACCAGGCGCGGCCATACGGCACATAAATCCGCACCGGATAGCCCTCGCGCGCCAGGGCGAGCTGCAAGTCCCGGCGGATGCCGAGGAGCATCTGGAACTCGAAGGCGCCCTTGGGCAGCCCGCGCGCCAGGGCGTGTGCCCGCGTGGCGTCAATCATTCGCTCGTCATGCGTGGCGATGCCATGGCGCACGCCGCTGTCGAGCAACACGCGCATGCAGCGCACGAAGTTCGCGTCCACGTCTGCCTTGTCCGGGAAGGCGACGTCGGGACGCTCCAGGTAGGCGCCCTTGCACAAGCGGATCCGCACCCGCTCGGCGCACAGGGCCCGGGCATCCGCCTCCGTGCGGCGCAGCGCGCTTTGAAGCACCGCGCCCACGTGCGCCTCACCGAACTCCGCGTGCAGCGCCCGCACGAGGTCCAGCGTCACCTGCGTCACCGCCGCATGCTCCATGTCCACACGCACGAAGGAGCCGCGCGCGGCCGCCTCGGCCACCACCTCGCGTGCATGGGCGAGCGCCAGCGCGGGGGAGAGCAGCAGACCGCACTGCGTGAGCTTCAGCGACACGTGAGCCTTCACCCCGGACGCGTCGATTCGCTGCAGCAGGCGTTTGTATTCAACGACCTCCTCGTGGGCCTCGGCCTCGCCGCGCACGGCTTCGTTGAGATGATCCACGCTGGCTTGCAACCCTTGCTCCGCCAGGGCTCGCGCGGTGTCCACCGCGTCCTCCCACGTCTCGCCCGCGACGAAGCGCCGAGCCAGCTCGCGCAGGGGCCGCAGCTTGAGGGCGGCGTCCTTCAAGCCCTGTCTTCGGGAGAGAAAGAGCAGGGTGGCGCGGGGCAGGGCGTGGGCGGTCATGGTGGAGCGCTCGGGTTCAATCCAGATGTCGGCTGAGGAAGTCTCCAACGCAGGCGTTGAGGGCTTGGGGATGGCTCATGTAAGGCAGATGGCTGGCCTCGGGGAGCAGCTCCATGCGCGCGCCAGGGATTCGCGCCGCCACCTCCCGCGCGGCCCACACGGGCACGAGCAGGTCCTTCTGTCCCTGGATGATGAGCGTGGGCGCTTGGATTTCGGAGAGCCGGTCCGTGAGGTCCGCGGCCAAGACGTCCCGCAGTCGGCGGAGCAGCTCCGTGGGAGACATCCGCCGCGCCTCGCGGACAATCTCCGCTCGCCCTTCGGCGGGAAGCGCGGCCCCGCCGAGCACGTGCGCGACCAGCGGCGCGAAGACATACGCCAGCGGCCGAGGCGCCCGGACGAGCGTGGACAACATCAGCGCCAGCCGCCGCACCCGCCGCACGCCGCCCACGGGAGACACCAACACCAGCGCCTTGACTCGCGAGGGGTAGCGCAGCGCGAAGGTCATGGCCAGCAGGCTTCCATAGGAAGACCCCAGCAAGGCGAAGCGCTCCGGGAGCCGCGCATCGGGATGGGCCAGGACCTCCTGGTTCCAGCGCAGCGGTGTCTGTCCCGACGGCGTGTGCAGGGGCGGGGTCCACAACAACAGCCGCAGCGTGCTCGCCAGCGGCGCCAGGGGGGCAAAGGAGCGGCCACTGGCGCCCAAGCCGGGCAGACACACCACGGTGCGCGCCGCGTCCGCGCAGCCCCCGGGAAAGGTGAACAGCCGCACGGGTGAGCCCCGCACCTCGCGCAGCTCGCATGGCAAGGCATAGCCGTGCTGGATGTCTTCGAGGTCCGGGACGAGGTGCGGCCGAGTCGCCTCGTCAGTCGTCATGACAGGCCCTCAATAGCAGCAGCCGCACGCTGGCCGCCAGTCGTTCGCGAAAGGCTCGCAGGCGTGGCTCGGGGGCGTCTTCCGGCGGCGGGGCATGCGGCGCCCCCACGGCGAAGGTGAGCCTCACGGGCCGGGGCCCCACGAGGAGCGGCAGCCGATATTGCTCTCCTGCCGCCAGCCTCACGCGCAGGCGCTCCGCTGGGGGCAGCCACCAGAAGGTGTCATCCACGCCAAAGCCCGCGAAAGGAATGACGGGCACTCCGGCTCGCGCGGCCAACCGGACGAAGCCCAGCGTCCGCTCCCAGCGCAATCGGTACCGCGCGCGTGGCAGCTTGAACGTCTCATGTGCTCCGCCGGGATAGCAGACCACCAGCTGGCCCTGGCGCAGCGCCGCCAGTCCATTCTCACGCGTGCCCTCCATGCCTCCCAGCCAGGGAAGGACGGTGCGCACCACGGGGATGCGGAAGAAGCCTCGCTCGGCCAATCCCTGCGCATGACGACCTGTGGCGGCATGTAGCAAATGAAAGAAGGCCGGGGTCTCGTACCCCCACACGCCATGGTTTCCCACCAGGAGCGCCGCCCCTTGCGTGGGCAGGTGCTCGACTCCCATCAGCCTGGCGCGGTGATAGCTCGCGGACAGGGCGGCCCCCCATTCCGCGAGGCGGAATACGGCGCGGCGCAGGGGCGGAAGTGTGGCGTCCACGGCCCATCATGATGGGCACGCCCTACACCTCGCGCATCCCGGAGCGACCAACGAGACGGGCGCACCACCCCCTTGCGCCACCCCTCACCACCCCACCCCCCCGGTTGTTTGACTCCGCCAGCCTCTCGGCAGCGCACCGCCTCACCCCTCGCATTGATGGCATTGCGTGAGGCGTTGGCCCAAGCCCTGGCCTCGTGTTGGAAACCCGGCGTTGGACTGGCGCCCCAGGCCTTGCCAGTCGCCAATATCCCCAGAAATCCCGGAAGTTCCCGAGACGACAGAACGGCTGATACGTCGCTCAGTCACAACTTTTTATCGCTTCCTTCGACAAATCCTTTTTTGGAAGGTATTGGTAGGGGCGGCAGTAATTGATGCCTCCCCCCTCCCTCTAGACGAGGAAAAGTCGAATATGTCGGTTGACAAGGCGTTCCGAGAGATGATTCGTAACGAGATCGAGGTCCAACTCAAGCCGCTGCGCGATGTGGTTTCGCGTCTGGAGGCTGGGACCTCGGACCTGGACGCGCTGCGCAGCGTGGCCGAGCGGCTGGCGCCCCTGGCGCAGGTCGTGGGCCCCCTGTTCGGTGGCAACGCGGCGGCGGCGGCGGTCAAGCCGGTGAAGCGTGGCCCGGGTCGTCCGGCTCGCACGGCGGCTCCGGCCCCGGTCGCGGTGTCGGGCAAGCGTCGCGGCCGCAAGCCGGCCACGGCGGACGGCGCGCGCTCGTGCGCCATCATGGGCTGCGGCAAGCCCAGCCGGACCAAGGGCTACTGCGCGGCCCACTACCAGAAGCTCCGGATGCTGGAGAAGACCAACCGCCGCCCGTCCGCTTGGGTGGACTACGCGCCGGCGGACAGCGTGGAAGACATCAAGCTGCCGCGGGGTCGGGCCGCCTCCAAGGCGCTGGCCGCGGCCGCTCAGGGTAACGGCTAGTCTTCGGACTGCCCCGGCCCGGGCAGACCTGGCGGTGGACCGCGGCTCCCTTCCGGGAGTCCGCGGCAGGTACACCCGCGCGGAGGCGCTTGCGCCGCGAGGGGGTGGCGGGCATGAATGCCCGGGCCATGAACAAACGCGAATTGGAACCAGGCATCATCACCGACCTGGCCGGCCGGACGACATACGGCGACTATCTTCAGCTCGACCGGCTGTTGTCCGCGCAGGTGCCGCGCTCGCAGCCGCCGCATCACGACGAGTTGCTGTTCATCGTTCAGCATCAGACAAGCGAGCTGTGGATGAAGCTGCTCATCCACGAGCTGAGCGCCTGCATTCGCTATATCCAGGCGGACCGTCTGGAGCCGTCGTTCAAGATTTTCGCGCGCGTGGCGCACATCCAGCGGATGCTTTTCGAGCAGTGGAGCGTGCTGGAAACGCTCACGCCCAATGAGTACCTGGAGTTCCGCGACACGCTGGGCAGCGCCTCGGGCTTCCAGAGCTTCCAGTACCGCGCGCTGGAGTTCCTCCTGGGCAACAAGGACCCGCATGCGCTGGGGCCCTTCCGTCACGTGCAGAGCGTGCATGGCGAGCTGGAGCGGCTGCTCGTGTCACCCAGCATCTATGACGAGTTCTTGCGACACCTGGCGCGCACGGGCCATGCGGTGCCGGCGGACCGCGTGGAGCGGGATTGGCGTCAGCCGTATGAGAAGAGTTCCCAGGTGACGGAGGTCTTCCGGCGCATCTACGAGGACATCGAGCAGCACTGGGATGCGTATGAGATGTGCGAGAAGCTGGTCGACACCGAGGAGCGTTTCCAGCTCTGGCGCTATCGCCACATGATGACGGTGATGCGCATCATTGGCTTCAAGCAAGGCACGGGCGGCTCATCCGGGGTGGGGTTCCTGCGCAAGGCGCTGGACCTGCGCTTCTTCCCGGAGCTGTGGGATGTGCGCACGGAGCTGGCGCCGCCCTCCGCCCGGCCGCCTCGGGGCCACGAGGGCACGTAACGAAAGTGTCACGCGGCGCGCGCGGCGGGAGGTCCACGGGGCCTCCTCCACGCAGGGTGGCTCGGTCACGCCCGACCCGCGATGTCTGGGTGAAGGGGCGGCTCCGAGCGGGCCGACCGTTCCCTGGCGGATGGCGCGGGAACTTCCCGCGCGCCGCGTGGGGAGGGCGGACTAGGCTGGCTCGCACCATGGCTGCCGAGGCACCGCTGCTCTTCGACCAGGCCTACATCCTCTGCTACCGCACCTTTGACGTGGCGGAGGAGATTGACCTGGAGCGGGCGCGGCGGGCGCTCACCGAGGACGCGCGCCGACTGAAGCTGTCGCGTGAGAACAGCCAGTACCTTCAATTGCCCAATCCCCCCGTGGCGTATGAGCTGGGGCGCCGGCCGCTCGCGCTGCGCGGCGGGCCTGTCACGGTGGATGCCACGGCGCGCCTGTTTGACCATGGCGCCGTGTCCATCATCCTGCGCGTCCCCGTGGTCCCTGGCACCACCTGGGAGACGCTCACCCAGGTGGCGGACGAGCTGTATGACAGCCAGGCGTTGGAGGACCTGGCGCTGGAGTTGGTGGAGGGGGTGCGCCGCACCATCGCCCCCGCGGTCCAGGCCTCGCACCTCTGGGGACAGAATGAGAGCTACACCGTCATCTTCGCCGAGCGCATCCGGGGGGAGCCCACCGCGGACGAGCTGCTGAGCCGCGCGAACATCGCCCGGCTCCTCTTGGGGGAGGTGGCCTCGGCGGACCTGTCCGCGCGAGAGGTGGAGGCCGTCACGCAGGTGCGCTTCAGCTATACCGTCAATGACCTGGTCGTCATTGATTGGAACAGTGCCTTTGTCTATGAGCCCTCGGGCTCGCGGGACATCCCAGACCTGCTGGAGATTGCCAACGCGCAACTGTTGGAGTTTCGCTACTACGACGAGCGGTTGGATGCACACATCGCCCGCATCCATGACGAGGTGCAGGCGCGACGCAATGGCTGGATTGCATTGCTGCGCAGTCCCTATCGCAACCTCGCGCGCCAGACGTTGGGCACCCTCGTGGACCTCAACGAGTTCGTCGAGCGCGTGGAGAACAGTCTGAAAATCATCGGAGATTTCTATCTGGCCAAGGTCTACGAGGGCGCGGTGCGTCGCATGCGCATCTCGGCGTGGCAGGCCTCCGTGACGCGCAAGCAGCAGCTGCTGGCCCAGACGTATGGACTGCTCAAGGGCGAGGTGGACATCGACCGCTCCCACCTCTTGGAGATGATGGTGGTGGCCCTCATTGTCTTGGAGTTGGCGGTCGCGCTCGCGCGCTTCATCGAACACTAGGCAACGCCTGGCGCGGTGGCTGGGTTCCCCGGGTAGAGGGGGCGTGGGACACTGAGGCTCCGCGGGCGACCCCTCCGCCCGGCGGGGGGAGCGGGGCATGAAGATGCCCGAAAGCGATTCGATGGCCACGGTGGACCGCGCCGCGCGGTCCTTGGATGCGAGGGCCGCCGCGCCCGGGGTGACGGGGCCCGGTGTGACAGGGCCCGCCGTGAATGGGCTTGAGTCGTTGCTCCGGTTGGTGGCGGCCTCGCTGGAGGCCCCGGCGGCGTCGCTGGGCTGGTGGGACGAGACGGGCCTCTTGCGCTCCTGGGTGACGCCGGGCCTGTCCCCCGAGGCGGGCGAGGCGTGCTCACGTCGCCTCCTCTTGCGCGGGTTGGGGGCGTTGGGCTCGGTGGAGGCGCCGGGCGCCTACCTGTCGGAGGACCTGTCCTCGGACGTGCTCCTGGCGGACGTTCCGGAGGTGCGGCAGGCGGTGGGCTCGGCGCTCCTGGCGCTCCCCCTCTTCCTGGCGCCCCGGCCCGCGCCGCTGGGGGTGCTCGCGGTGTACTTCGCCCGGCCCCGGCCCTTCCTGGCCCAGGACCTCCAGCGCCTGGCGCTCCACGCGACGCTGGCGGAGCGGGTCCTCGAGCGCGAGCGTCTGGCCGCGTTGGAGGCCGCCGCGCGGCAGCAGGCCGAGGAGTCCCGGCAGCGCTTCCAGCTCCTGATGGACGCGGGCGCGCTGCTGGCCGGGCCGCTGGACTGGGAGGAGCGGGTGGCCGCCGTGGTGCGGCTGGCGCTGGGCACGTTCGCGGACGGCTGCGCGGTGGACATCACCGCGGACGAGCCCGAGGCCCTGCGCCGGTTGGCGTCGCTCCAGGCGGACCCCGGGCTGGCGCCACCGTCGCTGGAGGCGCTGCGGTGGCGCTCGGACGATGCGCGGCCCGCGCTGCTGGATGAGGTGCTGCGCTCGGGGCGCTCGCGGATGGTGTCGCGCGTGGGGCCGGCCTTCGTCGAGGAGCGCAGCGGCGGCGAGGTGCTGTGGCGCAGCGCGTATGCGCAGGGCCTGTGCTCGCTCATCGTGGCGCCCCTGATGGCGCGCCAGCGCACCCTGGGGGTGCTCACCTTCGTGCGGGGCGAGTCGCGGCCCCCGTACGGCACCGAGGACCTGGCGCTGGCGGAGGACCTGGCGAGCCGGATGGCGGTGGCGCTCGACAACGCGCGGCTGCTGCGACAGGCGCGGGGCGCGGAGGATGCCAGTCGCCGCAGCGCGGCGCGGCTGCACGTGCTGGTGCAGGTCAGTCAGCTCATCGCCGAGGCGGGGTTGGACCTGGCGCAGGTGCTGGACGTGCTGACGCACAAGGTCTCCGAGGCCATTGGCGAGGCGTGCGTGCTGCAGCTCCTGTCGAGCGACCAGGAGCGGCTGGAGGTGGTGGCGGTGCACCACCCTCGGCCGGAGTCGCGGGCGCTCCTGGAGCAGGCCCTGCGCGACCATCCGGCCCTCCCGGGCGAGGGCGTGGAGGGGCGGGTGGCGCTCAGCGGGCAGTCCCTGGCGTTGCCTCGGCTGACGGCGGAGGAGCTGCGCCTGGAGCGGGCCCCGGCGGGGTTGGCGTACTTCGAGCGACAGGGGCCCCAGAGTCTCCTGGTGGTGCCGCTCGGCGCGCGGGGCCGGGTGCTGGGCACGCTGACCGTCATGCGCGAGTCCCCGGGCCGCGAGTACAGCGCCGAGGAGCGCGCGCTGCTGGAGAGCCTGGGCGCTCGGGCGGCGCTGGCCATCGACGACGCGCGGGCCTACGGCGCGGCCACCGAGGCGGTGAAGGTGCGCGACGAGGTGCTCTCCATGGCGGGGCACGAGCTGAAGGCGCCGCTCAACGCGCTCCAGCTCCAGATTCACATGCTGGCGCGCACGGCCCGGGAGGCGACGGCGGCGGGCAAGCTGGCGGAGCGCGCGGAGCGGGCCGCTCGGGCCAGCCAGCGCATGGGGCTGCTCATCGACGACCTGCTGGACGTGTCGCGCATCAGCGCGGGGCGGCTGTGGCTGCGGCGCGAGGAGGTGGACCTGGCCGCCGTGACGCGGGACACCGTGTCGCGCATGTCCGAGGAGCTGGTGCGCGCCGGCTGCGAGCTGCGCCTGGAGGCGGACACGCCGGCGCCGGGGCTGTGGGACCGGCTGCGCGTGGAGCAGGTGCTCGTCAACCTGCTGTCCAACGCGGCGAAGTACGGCGCGGGCCGGCCCGTGGTGGTGAGCGTGTCCTGGGCGGACGGGTGGGCGCGGGTGGGCGTGCGGGACGAGGGGATTGGCATCGCGCCGGAGGACCACGAGCGCATCTTCGAGCGCTTCGAGCGCACCGTGGCCGCGCAGCACTTCAAGGGCCTGGGGCTGGGGCTCTGGATCTCCAAGCGCATCGTGGAGGCGCTGGGCGGCACCTTGCGCGTGCGCAGCCAGCAGGGGCAGGGCTCCACCTTCACGCTGGAGCTGCCGGTGACGCCTCCCGAGGGCGAGGGCGCGCGGGCCGCGTCGGGTGACTCGGCGCTGGAGGAGCGGGGGGGCTGAGTGCCATGGTCGGGCTGTCCGTGCGAGCGCCCATGACCTCCCTCCCGCGACGTCCCTTCGTGCCGCTGGCTTCGCTGTGCCTCGGGCTCGTCCTCGCCGCGCCCGCTTGCGCGCCCCCACGCGTTCCCGCCGCCGCCGTGAGCGCGGCGCGGGACACGGACGGAGATGGCGTGGAGGACGCGAAGGACCGGTGTCCTCAGTACGCGGGGCCGGCCTCGCGCGAGGGCTGTCCGCTGCGCGACGTGGACGAGGATGGCGTGGAGGACGCGCGCGATGCGTGTCCCCGTCAGGCGGGGCCGCCCGAGCTGCGCGGGTGTCCTCTGGCGGACGCGGACCGCGACGGCTTGGAGGACGCGCAGGACCGGTGTCCGGAGGAGGCGGGTTCGCGCGAGCACGACGGGTGTCCGGTGCGCGACGCGGACGAGGACGGCGTGCCCGACGAGCAGGATGCCTGTCCGGCCGACGTGGGGATCGCGGAGCTGCGGGGCTGCCCGGCCCGAGACAGCGACGGGGACGCGGTGGCGGACCACCAGGACAACTGCCCGCGCGCGGCGGGGCCCGCGTCCAATCAGGGCTGCCCCGCGCGAGAGCCCCAGGCGGTGGTGCTGCGCAGGGATCGGCTCCAGCTCCTGGAGCGGGTGTACTTCGAGGGCGGCACGGCCACGGTGCAGCGCCGCTCGTTTCCGCTGCTGGACAATGTCGTGGCGGTGCTCAAGGCCCACCCGGAGCTGCGCAAGGTGCGCGTGGAGGGGCACACGGATGACCTCATCGAGCCCGAGGCCAGCCTGGCGCTCTCCCAGGCGCGCGCCGAGGCGGTGCTGTCGCGGCTGGTGTCCCAGGGGTTGGAGTCCGAGCGGCTGGAGGCGCAGGGGCTGGGGCAGGAGCAGCCCTTGGAGTCCAACACCACCGCGCCGGGCCGCGCGGCCAATCGTCGTATCGAGTTCGTCTTCGTCACCGAGGAGCCCATCCGCCCCGCGAAGGCAAGCCCGCGGCGCTGACGCGGTGGTGGACAGTTCGGAGCCCGGGCGCTCCCCGGCGGAAGGGGCGTGGGGTACGCTGGTTCGGGCGCTCCTCGTGGTTCCACCGTCCCTCCGGACGCCCTTGCCGCCGCCTGTCCCAGGCCGCAGAGGCTGTTGAATGAGTGCTTCGAGCCCCCTGTTCGGCGATCTGCTCCTCAAGCTGGGCATCGTCACTCCCTCGCAGGTGCAGGAGGCGCTCGCGCTCCAGGCGCTCACCGGCCAGCGCGTGGGCGAGGCGCTGATTTCCCTGGGCTACGTCTCGCGCGAGCAGATTCAGGACGCGCTCGGCGAGGCGCTGGGCCTGCACCACGACAAGACGCACGCGCAGCCGGCCCTGGGCGAGCTGCTCGTGGGCCTCAAGTACGTGACGCTGGCGCAGTTGGAGGAAGCGCTCGCGCGCCAGAGACGGGATGGACGGCGCCTGGGCGAAATCCTCGTGGAGCTGGGGCACTGCACCTACAAGCAGATCTACGAAGGGCTGGGGCTCCAGAACCGCCTCGCCGGCAGGCAGGACGTGTCGCGCCCCGCCATCGAGGGTCGCCGCCGCGTGGTGGTGGTGGATGACAGCCCCCTGGCCTGCGCCTTCGTGCAGGAGGGGCTGGTGGCGCTGGGCTTCGAGGTCGTCTGCTTCCAGGACCCCTACGAGGCGCTGGAGCAGGTGGGGCGGCTGCAGCCGGCCATCGTCCTCAGCGACCTGGAGATGCCGGGCCTGGAGGGCGTGGAGCTGTGCCACCGGCTGAAGGAGGGCCCCAGCCGGGGCGTGCCCGTCATCATCCTCACCGCGAACGACCGCGAGGCCGAGCGCGTGCGCGGGCTGCGCATGGGCGCGGACGACTACGTCAACAAGACGGCCTCCATGGACGAGCTGGCCGCGCGCATCGAGAGCGTGGTGCGCCGCACCGGCGAGACGGAGCGCATCCGCCGCCTCTTCGCGCGCTACACGTCCGACGCGGTGGTGGACGAGATTCTCAAGAGCACGGACGCCGTCGTGCTCACCGGCGAGAAGCGCGAGGTGACGGTGCTGTTCGCCGACATCCGCAACTTCACCGGGCTGGCGGAGAGCCTCCCGCCCGAGCAGGTGGTGGCGGTGCTCAACCAGGTGCTGGGGCGGCTGGCGGACGCCGTGTTCACCTGCGGCGGCACGCTGGACAAGTTCCTGGGCGACGGGCTGATGGCCGTCTTCGGCGCGCCGGTGGCTCGGCCGGACGAGGCGCTGCGCGCGCTCCAGTGCGCGAAGATGATGATGGAGGCCATGGCGGAGCTGCGGCTCCTGGCGGAGGCCGAGTGGCTGGCCAACGGCCGAGAGGGACAGCCGCTCGTGCTGGAGCTGGGCATCGGCATCAACTCGGGCGTGGTGGTGGCGGGAAACATCGGCAGCACGGTGCGCGCGGAGTACACCTGCATCGGGGACGCGGTGAATGTGGGCTCGCGGCTGTGCGCGCTCGCGGGGCCCGGGGAAATCCTGGTGGGCGAGCGCACCCGGGACCTGGTGAACGCGAGCGAGACGTCCTTCGAGGACCTGCCGCCCGTCCGGTTGAAGGGGAAGCAGCAGCCGGTCCCGCTTTACCGGGCGCTGTGAACGGGTAGGGTGACGGCCCATGTCCGCCGAACCCCCGCTTCCCGAGCCCCACCGCCGCTCTCCCATCCTGTGGGTGGGGCTCGTCTTCGCAGTCCTGCTGCTCATCGCCGTGGTGGTGACCGCGCTCAGCCGTCGCAACAGCGTGGAGGCCACGCGCGTGCATGACGACTTCGCCGTGCTGCTGGGCGCGCTGGAGCGCTACCGCGCCGACCACGGCGGCACGCTGCCGGAGGAGGGGGACCTGGAGGCGATGCTGGTGCCCCAGTACCTGCCCTCCGTGCCGTTGGACCCGTGGGGTCGCCCGTACAAGTACTCCAGCAACGGCAAGGACGTGTTCCTGGCCACCTTCGGGCGGGAGAACCAGCGCGGCGGCGCGGGCGAGGACCAGGACCACACCAACCACGACGGGCACGCGCAGCCCGTGCGCTGAGCCGCGCCCTCCGTGAAGCCGGCCCCGGAGCAGCCCGCCGGGGTGCCGGGCGCGCCACGGGGCCTCGGCCATGGCCATGTGTCCTGAAGGCAGGGTCGCGCCACTCGCGTCCTCGCCCGAAGGAGGACGGCGATGGCCATCGTCTGTGCGACCAACCTCTCCCCGGAGTCGGGGCGCGCGGCGGCGGTGGCGGCGGCCCTGGCGGGACGGCTGGGAGAGCCGCTGCTGCTCCTGGACGTGTCCGACGAGGCGCCCGTCCCCACCCCCGATACCCTGTCCGACGCGGAGGCCCATCGAGAGCGGCTGGAGGCCGAGGCCGACCGGCTGCGCGCGTCGGGCGTGACGGTGCTGCCTCCGGTGTCGGCGCCGTCCGCGGAGGGCTCGCGCCGGGAAGAGGCGGAGTGCCAGCGCGCGCGGCTGGTGGTGGTGGCGGCGGACGGCTGGCCCCCTGCTTCGTGGCCGCGCACGTCGATGGCGGCGCGGCTGACGCGGTACGGCCGGGCGCCGGTGCTGGTGGTGCGGCGGGACGGCGCGCTGCTGGACTGGGCGCGAGGCCGCCGGCGGCTCACGGTGCTCGCGGGAGTGGACCGGGCGTCCTCCACGTCCGACGCGGCGCTGACGTTCCTGCGCGAGCTGCGGCGGGTGGGCGCCTGCGACGTGGTGGCCGCCTGTGTCTGCTCGCCGCTGGAGGAGCGCGAGCGGCTGGGCATGCGCACGCCCGTGCACGTGGAGCTGTTGGACCCCGGAGGCAGTGAGCTGTCACCGCTGGAGCCGGCCATGGAGCGCGTGCTGCTGCGGGAGCTGCGCGAGCGCGTGGGCGAGCTGGAGGGCGAGGGTGGAATGGAGGTGGTGGTGGAGCCGGGCTATGGCCGGCCCGCCGACCATCTGCTGCACGTGGCCCGGGAGCGTGGCGCGGACGTGGTGGTGGTGGGCACGCACCTGCGTCGCGGGGTGCGGCGGCTGTGGCACGGCTCGGTGTCCGAGGGAGTGCTGCGCCGCGCGGAGCAGGCCGTGGTGTGCGTGCCGCCCGGTCTGCGCGAGCCACGTCACGCCCAGCCACCGCGCACGGTGCTGGTGCCGGTGGACTTCTCCGAGGCGAGCGTGCGGGCCGTGTCCCAGGCGCGCCTCCTGGTGGGCGCGGGCGGTCGCGTGCACCTGTTGCACGTGCACCGAAGGCGACTGACGGACCCCTCGTGGCTGGACACCGTCGGCGTGCCGCCCGAGCCCGAGCGCGACGCGGTGCTGCGCCGGCTGTGGACGCTGGTGCCCTGGGAGGAGGGGGCCCAGGCGGTGCATTGGAGCGTGGAGGGCGTCACGAGCGAGGACGTCCCGCTCGCCATCCGCCAGGCCACGGAGCGCGAGGGCGCGGACCTGGTGTGCCTGGGACTCTCGTCCACGTCGGACGCGCCGGACACCCTCAAGGGCGCGGTGGCCCGGGAGCTGGTGATTCACGGCGCGAGGCCGGTGCTCGTGCTGCCCGATACGTGAGGTGCGTGGCTTCCGGAGCGGGCTCGACGGCGGAGGGGCGCGCGGGCCGGAAGACAGCGCCCGCGCGCCCTGGAACCTACTGCCCCAGCTCCTGCACCTCGATGCGGCGGTTCTGCAGCCGGCCCTGCGGCGTGTCGTTGGAGGCGACGGGCTTGGCGTCCCCCTCGCCCACGGCCTCCAGGCGGTTGCCCGCGATGCCCTCGCTCACCAGCGTCTGGCGCACGTTGTCGGCGCGCGACTGGGACAGCTGGCGGTTGGCGTCCGCGTTGCCCGTGGAGTCCGTGAACCCCTCGATGCGCACGCGCGAGTTGGGCTTCTCCTTGAGGATGGCGCCCAGCTCGCTCACCGTCTGCTCACCCTTGGGCGTGAGCTTCGCCGAGCCGGTCTGGAACTCCACGCCCTCCAGGATGACGCCCTTGGCCGCGGAGCCGTCCGAGAACGCCTTGCGCAGCCCGGACGCGTCCTCGATGCGCGGCTTCTGCTCCGCCGTGCCCATGTTCCCCGAGCCACCCGTGCCCTGCTGCTCCTGGGGCGCGGTGGGGGCGGGCGGCGGTGCCTTCGCGGTCTGCTGCTGCTGGGGTGCCGGAGGCGGTGTGGCCTGCGGGGTGGTGCGCTTCGTGGCGGGCTGGGTGACGGAGGCCTGCGAGGGCCGAGGCTCATGCCGGCGTCCGCGCAGCGCCCACCAGCCCAGGGCCACCAGGGCCAGGAGCGCCAGCGGCAGCGCCCAGGACGGGCGGCGGTGCGCCTCGGGCGCCTGGGGCGAGCGCACCACCGGCGTGCGCGACGTGGGTTCGCGGTGGACGGAGGTCACCTCTCGACTGCGCACCTCCTGCACCTCGGGGCGCTCGGGCACGGCCTCGCGGAGCACCTCGGCGCCCGCGTGGCGCCCGCCGCCCAGGAGGCTGCCCAGGCCCGCCGGGAGCGCCGCGGAGATGAGCGAGCGCTGGCCGCCCAGCATCTGCATCAGCCCGGAGGCGCCCATCCGCTGGTCGCGCACCTGCTTGCCCAGCACGCCCATCAGCGCCGGCGCCGCCAGCGACAAGAGCCGCGTGGCGGAACTCGAGTTGCGCAGCCCGCCGAAGCGCGAGAGCCCCTCGGTGACGGCGCCCAGCTTGCCGCCGAGCAATCCGCCGAGCATCCCATGGCCCTGCTCCGCGGCCTCGCGCAGCCCCCCGGCGCCCTCTCCCAGGCCCGGCACGTCCGCCTTGGTGAAGCCGCCCTCGTTGAGCTGCGACAGGAGTCGGCCCGCCCCCGCCTCCGTGCTGCCCTGCTCCACGACTCCCGAGGCCACCGAGGCGATGGTGCCCGGGAGCACCTTGGCCATGGCCTGAGGGTCCTCGCCGGACTCCTCGCTGATTCGCCGCACCAGGTCCCCCGAGAACTGTGAGCGGACCGCTTCGATGAGATTGAACGCCATGTCTTGCCTCCGAGGGTGTGCCGCACCGGAACTCCCCCGATGCGCGAGGCCACGCCCCACCCCCGTGGGCATGGGGCTGATGGCTTCCCGAAATCGTTACGGAGCGCTTCCGCCGTTGGTAACCCCTTGCGCTGCGGCCAAGCGCCAGCGGCCCGCCACCTCGCCCCCTCTGGGAACGGGCTCGGCGGACCCGCCAGGTGGGGCGTGCCGGAGCGCGCGCGAGTGTCCACTGGCGCGTGAAACCCGCCCGATTCCAGAGAAGTGGGGATTGAACGGGCGACCCATGAGGGCGTTAGACTTTGCCCAAACTGCTTTCCCAGACAGGAAGGGGGAGTCCGGTGACACTGCGTGGCTACCGAGAAGAAGAGCTCGTGAGCAACCGTGCGTCGCTGTTGATTCATGGCGGCACGGAGGACGAGCGTCGCGCGTGGGCGGAGGAGGCCGCGCGCAGCTTCGACGTACCCCTCGTCGAGGTGCGCCAGCAAGGGGACCTGGCCGGGGCGCTGCGCCACCCCAATGGGGTGGTGTTCATCCCAGACATCGTGAAGCTGGGGCTGGACGCGCAGCAGATGCTGCTGCACTGCCTGCGCACCCAGGAGGAGCGGCCCAAGGTGGTGGTGGGGCTGTCCGGCGGCGCGGACCTGGCGCTGTCGCGCGGCACCGTCCGAGAGGACCTCCACTACCGGCTCCACAAGGCCCAGGTGGACCTCCAGACGGAGGGGCTGCGCGAGACGCTCAAGCGCCGCTGGGCCCAGCAGGCCGAGGCGCTCGCCGCCAAGGCCGCGCAGGCCAAGGCCGAGGAGCAGGCGCGCGCGGCGATGGACCCGCGCAAGCCCGGCTCGGTGACGCGCATCGCGCCCAAGCGCAAGGCGTCCAGCTCCCGCAAGGGCGCCTCCCGGAACGCGGTGCGCTGAGCGCCGCGCTTCGTGCTATCAGGCGTCCGCCGTGACCCGGACGCCCGCGAGCGCCGAGGCCGTCACCCCGTCGTGGCAAAGCGAGCCATGGCGCGCGAGGGGGGACAGAAGCCTTGCATGCGAGGCGCGGAGAGGAGCCCCTGGCGTTCTGGGGCAGGGAATGGGGCTAATCGGAAAGTTGCGTTAGAGTGGCCGCCGTCCTCATCCCTCTCCGGAGTGACGAACATGTCGCAGCAGACCCCTGGCAAGAAGCGTGGGCTCACGCGCCCCATCGAGGTGGTGCGGGCAGAGCTTCTCAAGGACCCCGAGACCAAGCGCATCGCGGACGCGGTGGGCATGAAGCTCGAGGACTACGTCGAGCTGGTGCTCGACTACGCGCAGGACAAGGACAAGGAGCCCGAGCTGAACGTCGTCTCGGATGAGCAGGCCAAGGCGGCCGGCTTCCCGGTCCACAGCGTGGAGGAAGTGGGCGAGTTCTTCGTCGCCGCCGTCAAGGGTGAGCTGCCCGGCATGGGCAACCCCTTCGCCAAGTCCGAGTTCGAGAAGGGCGCCTCCCACGCCGGCAAGCCGTCCCTGGACCCCGAGGTGAAGCCGGGCCCCAAGACGGGCGAGTCCAAGGCCGTGAGCCCGGACCTGCTCGACCAGGTCAAGAAGGGTGGCGGCGGACCCCGCGGCTAGGTTCCCGGGCGCCCGTACGGAGAGAAAAATCACGATCGGAAATCCCGGACGAAACTTCTTTCCGCTGCGCCCGAGAATCATTTCGAAGCTTCACTTCAGCACTCCTCTCCGGCTTCAGACTCCAACCTTTCAGCACACTTAGGGGGTATCACCATGGGCGGCATTACGAAGGCGATCGGCAACATTGCGAAGACGGTCAGCAAGGTTGCTGGCGGCATCGCGAACATCGCGGGCAAGGCGCTGAGCTTCATCCAGTCGCCGCTCAAGATGCTGACGGACCCCCTCAAGAAGCTGGCCGGTGGCGTCCTCGACAAGCTCCCGTTCGGCATCGGCAAGATGATCAAGCCCTTCGCCGACAAGTTCATCGACAGCGGCGCCAGCATGCTGCTGGGCGGCCCGCTGGGTGGTCTGGCCTCGCTGGCCAAGTTCGCCCCCACGGTGAAGTCCATTGGTGACATCGCCACGGGCGTGAAGGGCGTGGCGGACAAGGTCGGCGCGCTGAGCTCGCAGCCCGCGCAGCAGAACTTCCAGCAGCTCATGGCCTGGGGCCAGGCGAAGCTGGTCCACTGAGATTTGGAGTCTCGGTAGGATTCACCTGCTGAAGCCAAGAGGGCCGGTCTCCACCGATGAGGTGGGCCGGCCCTTCTTCATTTCCAGCGCCAGGCAGGTCCGGCCGGGCTCGGGTCCGGCGGTCGGGCGGCTACTGCTGCGCGCTGGCCAGACGCTGTGCGTCACCCAGGAGCCGCTCGGTGGCCTCGGGGTCGTTGCTGTCGTAGTAGCCGCGAATCTGGCCGGTGGCGTCCACCAGCACGAAGTGGGTGCCGTGGAAGATGGACGGGATGTCGTCCTCGCTGGCCCCGGCCTCGCGCCCCATGCTGATTTTGAAGCCCTGGACGATGGTGTCCTTCAGGCGCTCGTAGTCGCCGGTGAGGAAGCTCCAGCGGGCGAAGTCCGCGTGGTACTTCTGGCCGTAGGCCTCCAGGCGCTCCGGGGTGTCGTACTTCGGGTCCACCGAGAAGGAGACCAGCCGGAGCTTCGGTCCGAGCGCCGCGGTGCGCTCCTGGAGTTTCGCCATCTTCTGGGTGAAGACGGGGCACACGGTGGGGCACCGGGTGAAGACGAAGTTGGCCACGTAGGCCTGTCCCAACAGCTGCTCGCGGCCGAAGGGCTGTCCGTCCTGCCGGGTGAAGGTGAAGTCCGGGAGCGCGCCCAGCTGGGGCAGGGGCTGAGCGCCCCGCGTCCCCGTCAGCGACAGGGTGGCCACCAGGGCGATGCCCAGGGCGGTGATGGCGAGGCCCGCCCAGAAGGCGGGGCGCTGGGTGAGGCGAGGGGCGGGAGCGGTGGCGGACGAGGCGGCGGACATGGAGCCCCCGACGTAACGACAAGGGTGGGGGAGGCACAAGCGCCGCGAGCCGGGCCACCGGGTGCTGGACGCATGCGAGGCATGAGCGGGAGTGGCTGCTCCCAGTGCGGCCGGGCCCGACGCGGGGCCTCCGCGCCTTGAGACGGGCGCCGGACGCGTGCTAGCCGGGCGGCTGGACCATGCCGCGCGCCGCCCAACTCCCGAGTGACCAGGCCCGCCCCGCGCACTCCCGGGGGCGCTCCCTTCCCGCGTTCAGCCTCGGCGCGCTCCGTCCCAGGCCGTTCGGACGTCGCTTCCCGGCCGGGGTGGCGGTGCTCGCCGGACTGGCGGCGTGGAGCGCCCAGGCCTGTCCCGCCTGCACCGCCCATGTGCCCGAGCCCGCCGGCCGCTCCCTGGGCTTGCTGGTGGCGCTGGGCATCGCGCCGCTCCTGCTCGTCGGGCTGGGGATATGGGCGGCGTGGTGGGCGGGGAGGCGCGCGTGAGGCCGGACCTCTCGCCCGCGCCGCTGATCCTCGCCGAGTCGACGCCCGGGCCCGGACCGTCCCCCTCGGAAGCACGGGACGCGGACCCTGCCCATCCGACCCCGGTGCGATCTGCACCCCCGGCGAATGCAGTGACACAGAGTGTGAGTGAGCAGGCGAGCACGGGGCGCGCGTGGAGGCTGGCTCCGCCCGAGGGCGCGAGCACCTACGGGCCCCAGGTCGACGCGCTGCTGGAGCGCAGCCACGTGTTCGAGGCGGGGCTGGCGGCGGTGATGTTGGCGTGGCTGGTGCTGGCGGTCTGGCGCTTTCGCGGCGCGCGGCCGGTGGTGGCGGCGAACGGTGGGACGCGGCGCTCGCGGGCGTGGGTGGTGGGCCTGGCGGTCTGCGTGTTCATCGGGGTGGACGGCACGCTGTTCCTCGGCTCGGAGCGCTACGCGCGCGAGGTGCTGTGGAACCTGGATGTGCCCGCGAAGGACTCGCGCACGGTGCGGCTGGAGATCAACGCGCATCAGTGGTCCTGGGAGGCGCGCTACGCGGGCGAGGATGGCCGCTTCGGCACGCCGGACGACGTGGTGACCTGGAATGACTTGCGGGTGCCGGTGGGCGTGCCCGTCTGGGTCCAGGTGGTGTCCACGGACGTGGTGCATGGCTTCTCGCTGCCGGCGTTCCGCGTGAAGCTGGATGCGATTCCGGGCCGCGTGAACCAGACGTGGTTCCAGGCCGCGCGCGAGGGCACCTTCGAGGTGGCCTGCTACCAGCACTGCGGCACCAGCCACTACCGCATGCGCGGGCTGCTCACGGTGCTGTCGGAAGCGGACTACGCCCGCTGGTTGCGCGAGGCGGGACGGCTGGCCACGCAGGCCTACGACGCGGACGACGCGGCGGCCCACTGGGGCTGGGAGTGGAGGGCGCCATGAGGGCCGGCTGGGTGCGCGCGCTGTGGACCACGGACCACAAGCAGGTGGCCCGGCAGTATTTGTGGGGCGGCTTTGGCTTCCTCCTGCTCGGGGGACTGCTGGCGCTGCTCATCCGCTGGCAGTGGGCGTGGCCAGGGCAGCCGGTGCCGGGGCTCGCGTGGGCCCTGCCCGAGTCGCGCGGCGCGCTCACGCCGCCCGCGTACACGGTGCTGTTCACGCTGCATGGCCTGGTGATGATCTTCTTCGCCGTGACGCCGCTGCTCTTCGGCGCGCTGGGGCACTTCGTGCTGCCCCTGGCCATCGGGGCGCGCGGCTTCGCGTTCCCTCGGCTCTCGGCGGCGGGCTTCTGGGCCTACGCGGTGGGCGGCGCGCTGGTGCTGGCGTCGTTCGCCGTGCGGCTGGGCCCGGCGAGCGCGGGGTGGACGTCCTATCCGCCGCTGGCCACGCCCGCGTTCACGCCGGGGGTGGGGCAGACGCTGATGACGGTGGCCATCCTGTGCGTGGGCGTGTCCGCGTTCTCGTACGGGCTCAACTTCGTCGTCACCGTGGTGCGCTGCCGAGCGCCGGGCATGACGTGGGGCCGGATGCCGCTGGTGGTGTGGGGCCTGTTCTACGGCGCGGTGCTCAACGTGCTGTTCGTCCCGGTGCTGGCGGCGGCCACGCTGCTGCTCCTCTTGGACCGGGTGGCGGGCACGCAGTTCTTCATCGCGGGCGCGGCGGCGGTGGGCGGGGGCGGTGACCCCATCGTCTACCAGCACCTGTTCTGGCTGTTCGGCCACCCGGAGGTCTACATCCTCATCCTGCCGGCCTGGGGCATGGTGGGGGACTTCGTGGCGTACTTCAGCCGCAAGCCCGCGCACGGCTACCGGCTGACGGCGGGCGCGATGGGCGCGGTGACGGCGATGAGCGGCCTCGTGTATGCGCATCATCTGTTCACCAGCGGACTGTCGCCGGTGCTCGGGCGCGCGTTCATGGTGCTCACGCTGCTCATCTCGCTGCCCGCCGAGGTCATGTTCCTCAACTGGCTGATGACGCTGTGGCGCGGGAGCGTGAGGCTGACGTCGCCCATGCTGGGCGCGCTCGCGACCATGATTGTCTTCGGGCTGGGCGGCATCACCGGGTTGGTGCTGGGCGCGGTGGCCACGGACGTGCCGCTGCACGGGACGATGTGGGTGGTGGGGCACTTCCACCTGACGATGGGCGCGGCCAGCTTCCTCGCCGTCTTCGCGGGCCTCTACTTCTGGTTCCCCAAGATGTACGGCCGCGCGCTGCACGAAGGGCTGGCCAAGGCCCACGTGCTGTCGAGCGCGGTGCTCTTCGTGGGCGTGTTCGGCGGGCAGCTCGCGGCTGGGTACGCGGGGCAGCTGCGGCGGCTGTACGACCCCTACCAGTACACGTACCTGAAGCCCCTGCTGCCGCTGAACCAGTGGACGACCGCGTGCGCGTTCCTGCTGGGCGCATCTCAGCTCCTCTTCGTGGGGAACCTGGTGTGGACGCTGTGGCGAGGCCGCGCCGCCGAGCCGAACCCGTGGAACGTGGGCACGCTGGAGTGGACGTGCGCGGCGAGTCCGCCCGCTCCGGACAACTTCGCGACCGTTCCCGTGGTGCTGCGCGGCCCGCATGTTTTGTCGCAACCCGATGTACAACAGCAACTGGGTCGCGATTGGATGGGTCAGGCCGAGGTCGCTCCGCTGGGAGGTACTGAATGAACCCCGAGGCATCCCTGGCATCGCCGGAGGCCTCCGCGCCTCGGCGGGCCGAGTCGACGCGCTGGTTCGCCGGAGTGCTGGCCCACGGCGCCGGCACCATGTTCTTCGTCGCGCTGGCCTTCGCGGCCGGCTGGTACCGGATGCGCGGCCTGTGGGTGCTGCCCGCGGTGGCGCCCAGCGTGTTGCCGCCGTGCGTGGCGGGCGCGTTCCTCCTCGGCGTGGGGCCACTGCTGCTTCGGGCCAGCCGCGTGGACGCGAGCACGCCGCGGCGCGCGCTGCCGTGGCTGGGCGGGGCGCTGGTGTCGGGCGCGGGCTTCCTCGCGACGCAGGCGGCGTGGCTGCACGTGATGTTCTGGTACCGCAACTTGCGGGTCCCCGAGGGCGGCGCGTTCGCGTCCGCCTTCTATGGCCTGTCCGCGTTGCAGGTCGTGCACGTGGGGTTGGTGCTGCTCGCGGTGCTCGGCGCGGCGGTGAGCACATGGCGCGGCGGGGACGCTCGGGATGCGGCGCGGCGGGCGCTGGCCGGGTGGCTCTTCACGGTGGCGACGTTCGGGTTGCTCTTCCTGGCGGTGTACCTGCCATGAGCCGCGCGGCGCGGTGGGCGGTGGTGCTGGGACTGGTGCTGGGGGCGGGGTGCCGCAAAGAGCCGCGCCCGGTGCTCGCGCCGCTGAAGCTGGCGGATGGGCGCACGGTGTCCGTGGCCACGCTGGAGCGCGGCCGGGACGTGTACACGTACTACTGCGCCTCCTGTCACGGTGAGCGCGGCGATGGCCAGGGCCCGGCGGGCACGGGCATGCGGCCGGTGCCTCGCGACTTCCGCCAGGGCCTCTTCAAGTTCGGTGACGTTCCGGCGGGCGAGCTGCCCACGGACGCCGCGCTGAAGCGCACGCTGCGCCGCGGCCTCCAGGGCACGCCCATGTTCGCGTGGGACGTGCCCGAGGCGGACGTCGAGGCCGTGGTGCAGTACCTGAAGACCTTCAGCCCGCGCTGGACGCAGGAGGCTCCGGGCAAGCCCATCACCGCGTCCGAGGACCCCTGGCGAGGTCGCGAGGCCGAGGCCATCGAGCGCGGGCGGACCGTGTACCACGTGGCCGGCGCGGGCAACGCGGGGTGCTCCAGCTGTCACGTCGCGTACCTGCCGCGCGCGGAGCTGGCGGCGCTGGTGGAGAAGGTGACGGGCCGCAAGGTGAACCTGGCCGGCGCGGACCCCTACACCGCGCAGGCGCGCGAGTCGGATCATCCGGTGGCCTGGGACGCGAAGGGCGAGCCCGCGAAGATGGCGCGGGTGCTCCCGCCCGACTTCCTCTTCCAGGCGCCGCGCACCGTCTTCCCCGTGGACGCGACGGTGGAGGGCCGCCCGTACTCGGCGCAGGCGCAGCGCGAGGACCTCTACCGCGTCATCGCCTCGGGCGTGGGCGGCGCGGCCATGCCCACGTGGAAGGGCGCCATCCCCGAGGAGAACCTCTGGGCGCTCGCCTACTACGTGCAGACGCTCGTCGACCTGCGGGACACCTCCGAGGCGCGCGCGCTGAAAGAGCGGCTGCGCGCGTCACCGGCGCAGTAGCGGACGGGGCCCCGGCTGGGCTCACGGGCGACGAGCAGCCGGCCGACACGGGGCGGGCTCGCGCCATCGCGCGTGCGCACCCTTTGCCGCGAACCCCTTCCCGACGAGAGAGGCGCGCATGGCATTGGAGCGAGCGCAGCGGTTCGTGGACGCACTGACGAGTCTGGAGGAGCGCGGCGACGTGGAGGCCCTCGTCGCGCTGTGTGCCGATGACGTGCGGGTGAGCAACCTCGCCTCGGCGCGGGTGTTCACCGGCCTGGAGGGCGCTCGGTACTTCTGGTCCGAGTACAAGGCCACCCTGCGCCAGGTGAAGTCCACCTTCCGCAACCTGATTGAGTCAGGGGACCGCGTGGCGCTGGAGTGGTCGTCGCGAGGCACCGCGCACAACGGGGCCGCGGTGGCTTACACGGGCGTGTCCATCATCGAGTGGGACGGCGCGCGGATCCGCCGCTTCATCGCCTACTTTGACCCGCACGCGCTGGGCCTGGAGCTGACGCACGGCATGGCGCCGCGCTCGGAGGTGCCGGCCACGACGCCGGCGTGATGAGGCGAGCCACCGGCCCGCGAAGTCCGTCACTCAGGTCTCGGGGCAGACGCGGGGCAGCTCCAGGGTGAGCGTGGTGCCCACGCCCGGCGCGCTGTCCAGGCGGATGAGGCCGCCGTGCGCCTCCACGACCTGCTTCACCATCCACAGGCCCAGCCCGAAGCCGCCGTAGTTGCGCAGCGGCACGGCGCGCTCGAAGCGACGGAAGAGGCGGGCCTGCTGCTCGGGCGGGATGCCCATGCCCCGGTCGCGCACCACCAGCTTCACCGAGTCATCCACGTCCGTGGACAGCTCCAGGTCCACCGGCTGACCCTGTCCGTACTTGAGGGCGTTGGCGAGCAGGTGCGCCACCACTTGATGCAGCCGGTCCCGGTCCCAGCGCCCCACCAGCGGGCCGGGCGCGCTCAGGTTCACCTCGGAGCCCATGCGCGCCAGGTCGTCGCCAAAACGGCTGAGCGTCTCGCGACACAGCTCCACCAGGTCCAGCGTCTCGGGATGCAGCTGCAGACGACCGGCGGACAGGCGCGAGACGTCCAGCAGCTCGCGCACCAGCTTGCCCAGGCGATCCGCCTGCTGCGTGGCGGCGGCGGTGCGCTCCTGCACGTCCGCGTCCTTGGACACGCGCTGCAGCCGGGCCAGGTGCAGCTTGAGCGCGGTGAGCGGCGTGTTCAGCTCGTGGCTCGCGATGGCGAGGAACTCGTCGCGCAGCTGGATGGCCTGCTGCGTCTGGTGGAAGAGGTGTGAGTTCTGCACGGCGGTGGCCGCGCGCCGGGCCAGCTCGCACGCCAGCGCCTGGTCTTCTTCCGTGTGGTGGCGCCCGGACGTGCTGAAGCCCAGCGTCAGCGCGCCCAGCGTTCCCTCTTGCGAGGGCAGCGGCACGGACACGAGCGACGTGGACCCCAGCGTGGACAAGAGCGCCCGTTGCTCGGCGCCGCTGGAGGAGCCCGCCAGGAAGGCCGCGTCCACGTGGGGATGGAGCACGGGCTTGCCGGTGGTGAAGGCGCACAGGTCCGTGCCGCGAGGCTCGGGCGGGTGCCAGTGGCTCGCGGCGAGCAGGTGCGCGGCCTCGGGGCCACTCGCCCAGCTGACGCGGCGCATGTCGCCCTCCACGGTGAGGACGTCGAAGAAGCAGAAGTCCCCCAGCGTGGGCAGCATGGTGACGGCCGCGGCGCGCAGCGCGTGCTCCACATCCAGCGACGTGGCGAGCGCGGCGGTGGCGCGCTGGAGCAGCTCGGAGCGCTCCACCTGCTGACGCTCGGAGGCCAGGAGTCGCGCGCGCTCCAGCGCCATGGCGCACTGGCGCGCCATCAGCACGATGAAGGACTGCTCCTCGGCGTCGAACGCGCGCGCGTGGTCGAAGCTGATGCACAGCGCGCCCCGGGGCTGGCCGTGCGCGGCCAGGGGAATGCACGCCACGGCCATGCCGCCCGGGTGGTCCACCTGTCCCAGCGCGGCGGCGTCCGGGTAGCGCAGGGCATACGCCCCCAGGTCCTCCATCCACACGGGGCTGTTGGTCCGGAAGGACTCGGCGATGGGCAGCGCGGCATCCAACGGCACGCGCCGGTAGAAGGCTTCCTTGAGGGGGCTGAAGTGCATGCTGTGCACCAGCTCCAGCGCGGTGGACTCGGCGTCGACGAGGAAGAGGCCCGCGGCATCCGCCTCGAGCGTGCGCACCGTCTCCTCCACCACGGCGCTCGCCACGTCCTCCGGCGTGCGCGCTCCCGCCAGCGCGAAGGTGAGGGACTGAAGGCTTTCCATGCGCAGGCTCGCGCGCTCGGCGCGGGCCCGCGCCCCACGCTCCTCCTCATGGCGCATGGCCAACTCCAGTCCTCGCGCGGCCACCTCCACCACTTCCTCGGCCAGCGCGACAGCGGCGGCGTCCAGCCCGCGCCCGGACAGCAGCACCACGCCATGGGTGCGCCCTCCGCAGCGCAAGGGCAGCAGGGCGGTATGCCGGCCACCCGTCTCCGACTCCAGGAGGGAGGGCCCACCCTCGCGCGGGCCGCGGCCTCCGAGTGGCTCGGCGTCGCCCGCGAGCACCAGTCGCTGAAGGGCGCGGGCCAGGTGGCGGACCGCGGGCCCATTGGAGGCCCACGCGGTGTCGAGCAGCTCCACGCTGCACGTCTCCACGAGTCGGGGCGCCAGGACGAGCGACAGGCGCCGCGCGACCTCGGCGGGAGGAGACACGCCCACGAGCTGTCGGGCTGCCTCGGCCAGCAACTCATGGCGAGTGCCCGGTTCAGCGGCGGGCGAAGGGGGTCGGACGGTGGCGAACGAGCGCTTCTCCATGGGGGATTCCGGGCCTGGCACCCGTCTGGTGCGGGGCCCAGTCAAACGCACATGGCGCCCGCTTGCCGATGTCCCGTGCGCGGAGTGTCCAGCGGGAATCATTCGCCGGCCAACCGTGGGGCCTCAGCTGCCCCCCGGTCTGATTGCAGGGTGAGAAGGGACCCTTCTTGGGGCACGGGCGGCGAGGAGGTGGGCGAACCCCCGTGGCGGATGCCATGTGCGCACGGCGGCGAGAGCGGCGGGGTTGCGTGGCCGTGGCGGCGGTGTCACCGAGGGAACAGGGGCGGAAGTTCCTTTCGTGAGGCAGGGCGGGACGATAGCGTCCTCACACAGCCCGGCCGTCGAGGCTGGGGGCCGCCACCGAGGGCG
This sequence comes from Myxococcaceae bacterium JPH2, assembly GCA_016458225.1. Lineage (NCBI taxonomy): Bacteria > Pseudomonadati > Myxococcota > Myxococcia > Myxococcales > Myxococcaceae > Myxococcaceae bacterium JPH2. Next base: position 1,005,959 of record JAEMGR010000003.1, read on the forward strand.
GGTCCGTCTTCCCGCGAGAAGCCATGTCGAGCCGCCTTCCCGTCGCCTTCCTCAGCCTGTGCCTGCTGTCCGCCTCCCTTCCCGCCCGAGCGCAGCAGGCCGCGAACTCCGACAGCGCGGCGATGGACGCGCCCATGGCGCCCAAGCCCCTGGAAGCGGCGGCGAACGAGCCCGTTCCTTCATCGCAGACGCCCGCCGGACAGGAGCCGTCGCTGGACTTTGACTTGCTCCAGCCCGCGGAGGAGGCGGCCCAGGCGGATCCCGAGCTGGATCGCCGCATCAAGCGCCGCCGCACCATGCTGAAGCTGCACCAGGGCCTGGGGCTCGCGATGGCTGGCGGGTTGGCCACCACGACGGTGCTGGGCCAGCTTCAGTTCAGCCGCTCCTTCCGAGGCGGGGAAGACAACCGGGCGCTGCTCGCGTGGCACAAGGGCTTCGTCATCGGCACGTCCGCGCTGTTCGCCACGGTGGGCGCGCTGGGCCTGCTGGCGCCGGAGCCCATCGAGAAGAAGTTCCAGTGGGACACGGTGACGTTCCACAAGCTCTTCATGGGCCTGGCCACCGCGGGAATGCTGACGCAGGCGGTGCTGGGCATCCTGGCCGTGCATGACTACGGAAAGCTGTCCGAAGTGAACCTGGCGACCGCGCACCAGGTGGTCGGCTACATGACGCTGGGCGCGGTGGTGGCCGGCGTGGTGTCGCTTACCTTCTGAGGACGCCGCCGGTTCGTGAAGGTCCCCGTGCCGCCGCCGTGGGGCGGGCACAAGGTCTGTTTGGAGGTCTCACCGTGAACGCTCGACGATTCGCCCTGCTCGCCCTGCTGTGCGTGGCCCTGCCCTGCGTGGCGGCGGCCCAGGCCAAGTCCTATTCGGTGAACAAGGAGGGCAGCACGCTCTCCTACAAGCTGAAGCACAAGCTCCACGAGGTGGTGGGCACCGCGCATCCCAGCGAGGGCAAGGCCCGGCTGCTGCCGGACGGCACGCTCCAGGTGGCGGTGCGCGCCAACGTGAAGGACTTCGACTCGGGCAACTCCAACCGTGACGCGCACATGCAGGAAGTGACGGAGGCGGCCAAGTTCCCGCTGGTGGACTTCAAGGGCGTGGCCACGGGCGTGAAGGTGCCCACCACGTTCCCCTCCACGCAGCAGGTGACGCTCAAGGGCCAGCTCTTCTTCCACAACGTGAAGCAGAACGTGGAGTATCCGCTGACCGTCGTCTTCACGTCCGCGAAGGAGGTCCACACCGAGGGCTCCTTCGACATCAGCCTGGAGGGCTATCAGGTGGAGCGTCCCTCGCTGCTGATGGTGAAGGTGGACGACAAGGTCGTGGTGGAGCCGAAGCTGACCTTCGTGTTGGAGGGGGCGTGAGCACCTCGCGTCGTGGCTTTCTGAAGGGCGTGTTGGGCACGGGCGCGGTGGCGGGCGCGGCGGCTGCCGCGTTGCCTGGCTGCGCGCCGGACATCGACCCCGCGCCGGTGCTGGACGTGCCCGCGCCGGGGGACGACGGCAAGGTGTCCCTGGTGGTGCCGCGCTACCCGGACCTGTCGCGCGATGGTGGCGCGGTCACCCTGCGCATCCCGGGCATGGAGAACCTGCTGCTGGTGCACCCGGGCGGCGAGACGTTCGCGGTGATGTCCGCCACGTGCACGCACGTGGGCTGCCCGCTGGGCTTCAACGGACAGGAAGCCGTGTGCCCGTGCCACCTGTCGCGCTTCGGCACGGACGGGCAGGTGACGCATCCGCCCGCCAAGGTGGGGCTGAAGACGTTCCCCGCGCAGTACAACGCCGCCACGCAGGTGGTGACCATCGACCTGAAGGCCGGCGATGTCGGCTTCCCCTCGGTGGTGAACGGCAAGGTGGCGCTGACGTTCGCCCAGTTCCCCCAGCTCCAGAACTCGGGGGGCGTGGCGCAGGGCAAGCCGCGGGGCTACGGGAACACGCTGTTTGTCTTCCGCTTGGATGACGGCTCGTTCTCGGCGGTGGACGGGATGTGCACGCACCAGGGCTGCACGGTGCAGTTCGACAGCGGGGCCAATGACCTGCTGTGCCCGTGCCATAGCTCCACCTTCACGAAGGAAGGCGCTGTCACTCAGGGCCCGGCCACGGTGCCGCTCAAGAAGTTCACGGTCACCTCGGATGCCAGCGGCGTCACGGTGACCGTGGCCTGAGCGCGGGCGCTACCGCAGGCGACTCCAGAAGGAGCGCCTCGCGGAGATGCGCTCCAGCGCGTCCTGGAGTTCCTCGTCGTAGTCCGCGCGGTGCGCGATGTCGCTCAGCGCGAGGATTCCGACGAGGGTGTCGTCTCGATCCACCACGGGGACGCGGCGAATCTGGCGGCGTCCCATGAGGTCGATGACTGCGGGGAGTGGCTCCTCGGGAGTGACGGCCTCCACGTCCTCGGTCATCACGTCCTGCGCGCGGAGTTGATCCGGCCGGCCGCCGCCCGCGAACGCGCGCAGGGCGAGGTCCCGGTCCGTCACCAACCCGAGCAGGCGCCGCTGCGCATCCACGATGGGGATGACGCCGCAGTCCTCGTCCTTCATGAGCTGCGCCACGTCGCGCAGCGAGCTGTCCCGGCGCGCGGTGCGCACGCTGCGGGTCATCAGGTCGCGAGCGGTGAGAGGCTCCTTGCGCCACCGACGTCGAGGCGCATGGCCCCGAGTGGCCAGGAGGCCCGCGATGCCGCCCCAGGCGTGGGGGCGGCCGCGAGGCTCACCCCCACGTCCCGAGTGGCGGTGCGTCGCCGGAGCGGGCTCCGAGTGGGGCGAGTCTCGCGGCTCCCACGCGGCGGGCTCCTGGGCATCACTCCACCCGGAGGACTCACTGTGCGCGGGGTGTTGAGGCTCGAGGTGATGGGTCGGCTCGGGTGCTCCGCCGTAGCCGTACCGGTCCCACGGCCGATAGTCCGCGGGCTGGCGATGCAGCTCTCGGATGTCGTCACCCTGGTGAGGGTGCGGCCCGCGTCCGGTCGCGTAGGCGTCGTCACGGTCGTCCGCGCCGTAGGGCCCCGGTGCGCGGATCCGCGACTCGGGTGAGCCGGGGTCGTCCACGTTGGTGCGAGGCTGGGCCATGCGCAGCAGCGCGGCGCGGTGGAAGCGACCCTCGCGCGCGGAGGGCTCCTCATCGCGCGCGGGGTTCCAGCCGCTGATGTCGGACTCGGAGCGTTCACGCGAGCCAGGGGGCGCCACGTCCGCGCGCCGCGCGGGAGGCGACTCACCCGTGCCATTCGTCGAGGGCGACGAATGAGGTTCCCGGCCATTGTCGAGCGTGCGTTGGGCCATGCCTCGAAGCTGGGGGCGCGTCGTCGCGCGACCAACCACGCGAGTCCGTCGCGAGCGCGCGAGTGTCCGCGGCCGTGCGTCCGCGCCCGAGCCACCGCCCGGGACAGGACACGGCCGATGCCGCACGGTGGACAGAGGCCCCACGCCTCACGGCGGAACAAGCGCATCGCCCAGCCGCACCAGTCCCTGGAAGTCCTCCAGGCCCGCGTCCGCGTCTGGCGCCGCCACGGCCAACGCACCCTTGGGGGACTGCTCGGCCAGCCGTGCGAGCAAGGCGCGATGCGCAGTCGCACGTGCATGCTCGTCCGCCGCGAGCCGCGTGAGCGCCTCCACCGCGTGCACCGAGGCCGAGTCGTGCGCGTAGGAACGCAGGGCCTCGGGCCCGGGCAGCGGCTCGTCGCGGGCCCAGCTCCGGTTGAGGATGTAGCCCGCGAAGGGCAGCTCGCGCGCGGCGAGCGCCTCGCGGAAGAAGACCGCCTCGCGCAGCGCCGCGGCCTCGGGCGAGGTGACCAGCAAGAAGGCCGTGTCCGGCGAGGACAGTCGAGCGCGCAGCCGCTCCGTGTGCAGGCGGATGCCCGCGAACAGGCTCCCGAAGGCGCCCACGAAGTCGCGCAGCTCTCGGGTGAAGCCCTCGCCGAAGACGGGCCCCAGCACGCGCGCGACCAGGGCCTGCGCGCCCTGCCACAGCCTCCCGCCGCGCGTGCCCTCCACCGGCCCGAACAGCGAGACGATGCGGTCATCCAAGAAGCGCGACAGCCGGCCAGGCGCCTCCAGGAAGTCCAGCGCGTGTCGGCTCGGTGGCGTGTCCAGGACGATGAGCTCGTAGCGCTCGGACGCGAGGAACCCGTCGAGCGCCTCGGCGGCCGCGTACTCCTGCATGCCGGTGATGAGCTCGGACAGGAAGCGGTACAGGCGGTGCTCCAGGATGGCGCGCGCGGCCTTCTCCGAGGGCGCCAGCCGCCGCACCATGCGCTCGAAGACGATGCCCGGCTCCAGCATCCACACGTCGAGCCGCCCCGCTCCCCGCGCGCCCAACAGCTCGGGCGGAACGGCGGTGGGCTCGGGGCCGTGGTCCTTCATCCCCATGGCCTCCGCGAGCCGGCGGGCCGGGTCGATGGTGAGCACCAGCACCTGGCGCCCCGCGCGCGCCGCGGCCACGCCCAACGCGGCGGCCGTCGTCGTCTTGCCCACGCCCCCCGCGCCGCACAGCACGAGGACGCGCTTGTTCCGCACCAGCGGGCCCAGGCTCATGGCGTGGCCTCCCGCGCGCGTCGTGACGGAGGCGCGGTGACGAGCCGCCCCGCGAGCTGCTCCACCAACTCCGGCCCCGTCACGGACAGCTCGGGCAGGCACAGGTGGGGCGCGTCCAGGCCCACCGCGAACCGCTCCCACGAGGCCTGCGCCCGCGCCAGCCGCCCCAGGGCGCGCTGCCCGTGATGCGGCCCGTGCGCCGCGAGCAACCGCTCCGCCGCCGCGCGAGACGCGGGCGTGAACGGGTCCTCCGGCATGCGGTTGAGGACCGCGGCCGCCAGCGGCAGCCCCAGCCGCCGCAGGTCCTGGCTCAGCGCGAGCGCCTCGCTGACGGGCAGCGGCTCGGGGAGACTCGCGAGCAGCACGCCCGTGCGGGCCGGGTCCTGCAGGAAGGTCAGCCCCTCGGCCATGGCGCGCCCGATGGGCCCGCCCGGCATCACCGACAGCACGCTCTTCGGCAGCGACGCGAGCCCCAGCGCATGTCCCGTGGCCGGCAGGTCCAGGATGGCCAGCGGGTGCGTGGGCGCGCCGCCAGGACGGGTGAGCCGCAGCAGCGTGAGCATCTGGTACAGCAGCCCCATCTCCCGCAGCCCAGGGCCCGCATCCAGGAAGCGCCGCAGCGCCCGTGCGCGCAGCGCCGCGTCCGCGAGCCACCGCAGCGGCAGCGTCTCCTCCAGGAATCGCCGGTGTCCCTCCAGGGCGGACAGCCGCACGAAGGACAGTCCCGGCCTCGCCACGGTGACGCGCGGCCCCTCGTCGCGCGCGCCCACCAGCGCGGCCAGCGTGGACGGCCCGTTCTCATCCGGCGACAGCTCCACCAGCAGCACCGGCCGGCCCGCTCGCGCCGCGGCCACGGCGAGCGCCGCCGCGAGTGTCGTCTTTCCGACGCCACCCTTGCCCGACACGAGCACCGCCCGCTTGCTCCACAGGGACTCCAGCACCACTCCCCCATTCCGCCGCACCTGCTGGCGCGACCCTTCGTGGCTTCGCGCCGGAGACTACAACCCGTGGGTGCTCTGAGGCGTGGACGCCGCGCGCGAGGCCTTTCCCGAGGGAGGAATGGCGCGCCAGGAGGGGCCGACGCGAGCGGGGGACCTACCCGAAAGGTGGGCCGCTTTTTCCGCCACGCAGGAACGTGACACTCCGTCTGTTATCCAGGGGGCAGTTTTGAGTACCCTGCCGCCCTCTGCGTGGGAGACGGTATGGGACAGTTGCAGGAATGGGCCTTCGGCACACATCGGATCCGAAGCGAGCCCCCCGACATGTTGTGGGCGACCTTCCGAGGACCGGTCTCGGTGGAGGACTCGAAGCAGATCGTCGACATCGCTCGGGCCACGGCCACGGGCGAGCCGCTCTATCTGGTGGCAGACCTGGGGGTCAGCTCGCTCTCGGTGGCGCCGCGAAAGTATCTGGCTGAACACATCAACCCCGAGTGGTTCCGCGCCATCGTCTTCGTGGGCGGCGGCATGGCCCAGAAGGCCGTGACGAAGGCGCTCATGGTGGCGCTGCTCTTCACCGGGCGCACTCGCTTCGACACGGAGTTCCTGCACAGCTTGGATGACGCACGCGCGTGGATTGACGCGCACCGTGCTCGCACGGCGCAGTCGGCGAAGGGGCGGTAGGCAGCACCGGGGGGGAAAGGTCCCGAGTCCCAGGCGAAGGCCGGGATGCGCGGGACAGCAGCTCAATGCAAGGCCCAGCGCTCGGCGATCTCCTCGCAGGCCAGCACCACGTCGCTCAGCCGTCGGATGTGCGCGCGCGGCGCGACGAAGATGGTGCCCGCGAAGACATCCACCACGTACGTGAGGCGATGGTCCGCGGGGCCCAGCCGGCACAGGTGCTGCTCGGAGAAGCGCTGCAGCATCGTGCCGATGTACTGCCCCGAGCGCTCATCCAGCGGGTGGTGCTTGGAGAAGTAGAGCTTCATCAACCCCACGCGCGGGTTGCCGTGGCGATCCAACTTCTGCAGCACGACCTCCGGGCGCACGCTGATGGTGACGCCCGCCATCTCGAGCACGGGCGGCTCCGCGCCCACCGCGCTGATGATGGCGTCATCCAGCTCCAGCCACGGCACCAGGTCCGCGAAGCGCTCCAGCGCCTCGGAGCACAGCTGCAGCCGCTGCGCCTCGAACTCGGACTGCGGCACGCTGCACGCGAAGCGCCGCTGGTGCTCGCGCAGCACGGACATGTCCAGGCCGCGGCAGAGGAACTCGGTGATGGCGAAGGACGCCTCCGGGTAGCGCAGATACTGGGGCTCGGGCGGGTGCTTCTGGTCGTAGATGATGCGCTTGCGGCGGGCGGGAGAGGCGGTGAGGTACTCGCCCAGCTTGTTGACCGAGACGCGCGGCAGCTCGTGGATTTCCGGCATGGTGCATTCCCCCTGTGCTGTCGGAATGGGCACACAGTACAGAGGGGGGCTGACGTTTCCGGGGCTCGGACGTCAGGGTTTGCGTCCCACCGTGGGGCCGCGCCGGGTTGGGTGCCGGACAGTGATGAGGGATTCCGCCGTCTCCCGGGAGGTTTTACCGGCGGGGTGCATGCGCGCGCGCGGCTCACGCCTATCCTGATGGCCTGGCGGGCCGAGCAGGGAGGATGACCCATGGAGGAACTGCGAGAGTGGAGTTCCGGCGCGCATCGTCTGTGGTTCGAGCCACCCGACATGCTGTGGGGAACCCTGATTGGAAAGGTGAGTCCGCGCGATTCCCGATGGCTCCTCGAGGCCTGCGCGGAAGTGGCAACAGGTGGACGTTTCTATGTGATTGCGGACGTAGCGCAGGCGGTGCTGCCCACCGAGTCGCTCAAGTACCTGGCCGACCACGTCCATCCCGAGTGGGAGTGCGGCGTCGTCTACCTGGGCGCCAATCCCGAGCAGCGCGCCGCGGGACGCGCCTTGGCCGTGGCGTTGCTCTTCACGCGCGCGACGCGCTTCGAGACCGTCTGCGTGGACTCCTTCGAGGAGGCGCGCGCCTGGGTGGACGCGCACCGGATGAAGGTGGAGGAGTCGCGGCGTCAGGTCGGCTGACGCTTCGGGGCGCTCAGCGCGAGGTGTCTGGGTAGGCTGACCAATACACTTCGGGCAGCGGGTTGGTGCCCGCGTCGCTGCGAGGCCCGTCGCCGTCGGGGATGTCGTCCAGCAGGGCGCCCGGGGTTCGCGCCGCGGGGTCCACCGGACGCGAGATATCCTCCTGCGCGTCGAAGGCCGGGAGGACGTCCTCCTCGTCGGCTTCCGTACGGCCGGGCGCTTGGGGCCCGGCTGTCATGGGAGCGTCCTCCGGCTCCTCGTGACGGGGGCCGGTCTGGCGCCCATGGAAGTCCTCGGCGGGCTGGATGACCATGGTGTCTTCCTCTCTCCCGAGAAGGTCGGGACGGGCGGCCAGCGAGGCAAGGCCACCCGGAGTGCCGCGGGGGAGGAGGCCTACTCTTCGGGCTCGTCGTCGGCGCCGTCGTCCTCGTCCTCGAGGGGCACCAGCTCGTCCAGGGCCTCCTCGCCCACGGGCAGCGGCTCGTCCTCGCCGGTCCAGGGAGGCGGCTCGGCGCCGGGCTCGGGCGTCGATTCGGCGCCGGGCTCGGGCGTCATGGCGGCCTCGTCCGCGGTGAGCCCCTCGGGGTGCAGGCCGCCCTCCAGCAGGTCCGCCTGGTGACGGCGGGCGGTGGCCTCCACGGCGGCCTGGGACAGCTCCTCGGCCGCGGCGTGGCGCCCGTAGTCCGGAGCGTGGATCCGCAGCCAGGCGCGCAGCAGGGTGGCGAACTCGTGGGCGTTGGGGATGCGCTGGGCGGGGTCCTGATGCAGCGCGCGCACGAGCAGCTCGCGCAGCAGGTCCGGCACGTCGCGCGCGAGCCGCTGCACGTCGTCGGAGCCCAGCCGTGCCATCCGCGCGGCGATCTCCGGCAGGGGCATCCACGTGGGGCCCTGGGAGAGCAGCGCGGGGGCCTCGGGGAGCGGCGCGAGGGGCGTGTCGTCCTCGACGGAGAGCGGGTGCGAGCCGGTCAGCAGCTCCAGGAGCACCAGCCCGAGCGAGAACAAGTCCGAGCGCGCGTCGAGGGGCTCGCGGCGCAGGGCCTCGGGGGAGGCGTAGGCGACGTCGCCTTTCACGAGGGGGCGGCTGGTGACCTCACGGCCGGCGAGGGACGACGCGGCGACGGTGAAGTGGAGCAGCTTCACCTCGCCATGGACGCCCACGCGGATGTTCCGAGGGCTGACGTCGCGGTGGACGATGTGGAGCGGGCGGTTCCACTCATCGAGCAGGGTATGGGCGTAGTGGAGGGCCTCGGCGACCTCGGAGACGACGTAGGCGGCGAAGGCGGCGGAGAGGGGACGCCGGCGCATGGCCATCAGGTTGAGCACGGTGTCCAGCGAGCGTCCTTCCACGTACTCCATGACGACGTGGGGCGCGCCTCGGTAGGCCTTGATGTGGAGCACCTTGGCGATGGCGGGGTGGTTGAGTCGGAAGGTGAGTTCCACCTCTTCGACGAGCCGACGCCGGTCGATGAAGGTGGAGGGGTCGCGCAGTCGCTTGATGACCACGGGGCCGCCGAGTCCGCCTCGGTAGCGACGGCGCGCGAGCATGATCAGCTCGCCGGTGGCGCGGACCTCCAGCTTGCGAACGAACTCGAAGGCGGTGCCGCCCACGTTGAACAGCACGCGGGGTCTGCGAGGCACTCCAGGAGTCTCTTCCGTCGTCGTATCGGGCGTCATGGGCGTGGGTGACCTGCCAGGGAGGGAGGAAGGCTGTCAACGCCACAGGTAACACGGTCCGCGCGCGGATGGAACTCCACGGGTCCTTGATGGCGAATAGGATGTTCAGGGTCCAATGAATGCGCGCGCGAGAGCGCGCGCATGGAGTCCGCGGAACGGAGTCAGCGCTGCACGGCGAGGATGCGCCACGGGCGCGTGTCGACCGCGTAGGTCGCGCCCATGTCGAGGATGGGTGCACGACAGCGCCGAGAGCTTCTCCGTCAGCGCCATCCACCGAGCTGACGAGTCGAGGGGGCCGCGTCCTCGAGCACCCCTGTCCTGGAGACGTCTGGGATTGCGACCCCTGTCGCTCGCGGAGCGACGGAGTCTGTTCAACGGCGCCCCCCCATCGCATCGAGCCGAGACGCCTCACCCGCATCTGCGAGTCGATGCCGAGCGGACCCCGCGACGCATGCGCCATCGGCGTGCCCACGCGAGGAGTCGTCGCCCCCAGCCGTGCACCCACGAGCGTTCGCTCCGCGCCGGTGCCAGCGCGGATGGCGGAATCAGCATCACGGGCATCAGCGCGACCTTGCGCGAACTCGCGTCCTGCTTGGATGTGCCGCCGCGCGCGGGACGCTCGAGCGAGCGCACCCAGCGCCGCAGCTCGCGCGCCTCTTCGTCGCCATCGAACAGCGCCTCGTCCTCCTCCGTGACGGCGTCCTCGGGAGACGGCAGGGCGAAGAGCGGTTGGTCCCACGACGAGGAGGACTGCTCCATCGCGGCGCTCAGTGCCCCAAACAGCTCCGCCCCGGTCTGGTAGCGGTGGGTCGGGCTCCGCTCCAGCAGTCGCCCGCACACGGCGCTCAAGGCCCGAGGCACCTGCGGATTGATGCGATGTGGCGCGGGCGCGCGAGCCGACAGGATGCTGCCGAGCAGCGCGGTGGGCGGCAGCGTCGCGGGATACGGGAAGGTGCCCGTGAGCACCTCGAACAGCACGAGCCCCAGCGAGTACAAGTCATCGGTGGGGCGGAACGTGTAGCGAGGCCCGTGCTCGCGGTGCTCCATCCAGTACTGCAAGGACTCGGGGCTGCGATAGCTGGGCGTGCCGGGGGGGAGCCGGCCCTCGGTGAGCACGGGCGCGCTCGCATGATCTCCCGAGCCGAAGTCCACCAGCACGGGCCGCCCGTCCGAGGCGCGCACGATGATGTTGCTGCCCTTGATGTCGCGGTGACGCACGCCCTCGCGATGGATGGCGTCCAGCGTGAGCGCCAGGTCCGCGAACAGCATCGCCACCTGTCGAGACGTGAGGAGCGGCGTCCGAGCCCACTCGGACAGCGTGGGCCCGTCCACGTAGTCCATGACGAGGAACAGGTAGCCCGTGCGCGGATGTGGCCAGCGGTTGTAGCCCCGCAAGGCCACCACGTTGGGATGGGTGACGCGCGAGAGCACGCTCACCTCCTTCAACGTGCGCGCATCCACATGGGCCGAGTCCGCCGCGTCCTCGGGCCCCTGGAGCGCGAACTTGAGCGCGACGGGATGGCCACCCGCCTCCGCGAGGAACACGGTGCCATACCCCCCAGTGGCGATGCGCCGCACCAGCCGATAGCTGCCGACGACCTCGGAGGGCTGCAGGAGCAGGGGATGGAGTGACTCGGGACTCATGGGGTGCCGCCCCCGGCGACGCAAGATGCCACGAGGGCCTCGCGGTGGCGACGGAGCGGAACGAGACCTGAAGGGTTGAATTCACCTCGGAGAACAAGGCTTCGCAAGCGCGTGGACCTCACAGGAATGGACCCGTGAGGTCCATAGCATGTGAAATGCCCTGTGAGGTAGTCTCTGGCCGTGACAGGTAGGGTGTGGGAAACCCAACGTGTGAGAGCCCCTGACCCGAGCGGCGGAGAGCGCATGAACGAGGAGCTGGCCATCATCGTGGGTGAAGCCGCGCGCGAGGCGCGTGACCGGCTTCGCCTGTCGCAGGCGGACGTGGCTTCACGGGTAGGAATCGCGCTGGAGGTCTACGCGCGCATCGAGCGGGGCCGGGTCCTGCCCAGCGCGACCACCCTCCGGCGCCTCTGCCGGGTGCTGAGCGTGCGCGCGGACACGCTGCTGGGATTGGAGGCATCGGGTCCCGTGGAGTGGACCGAGGAGGACTCCCCGAGGCTGCGCCGACTCGTGGGTGAACTGCGGGAGCTGGATGGCGAGCAGCTCGGCGCCGTGACGCGAATGGTGCGGGACGCGCTGGTCCTGGTGCGTCGCTGAGGACCTGAACTCCACCGGAAACTTGCACACCCGGGGTGAAATGAGAGTCTCGGGTTGTCCGTACTTCCTCTTCTCCCCGCGACATGTTGGATGGCGTCGCGCCCTGATTCGGAATGCCCGCGCCCGTTAATGAGAAGCTGACCGTCATCTTCGGAGCCGCCGCTCGCGATGCCCGCCTGCGCCTGGGGCTCACGCAGGCCGATGTGGCCGAGCGTGTGGGGATTGCCATGGAGGTCTACAGCCGGATGGAGCGCGGGAAGATGTTGCCGCGCGCGCAGACGTTGCGCCGGCTGTGCGACGTGCTGCACGTCTCGGCGGACGTGCTGTTGGGAGTGGGCGCGCCGGGCTCGCCGGTGGCGGTGGGGGTGCCTCGCCGGGAGGGGCGCGAGGAGCCCGCCGAGCTGCGCAGGCTGACGCGGACGCTGCGCACGTTGGAGCTGGGGCAGTTGCGAGCGGTGTCGAGGGTGGTGAACGCGGTCGTGTCGGTGATGCCGAAGCGGGCGCCGACGCTGGTGACCCGAGCCCCGAAGCGGCGCAGAGCCGGGTAGCCGAGGCGCGGCCCGTTCCGCGCGCCAGGTCGCGGATGCCCACCGCCGGACACGTCGCCGGCGAGGCAGATGAGCGACATCTGACAGCCAGATTAAAGGGCTCTCATCCAGCGAACGGAAGTCGCGGACTTCCAGCGGGTGGTCGAGCATGCGGCGTGGATTGCTCATGGCTGCGAAGCAGACGGGTGCGAGAGGAGGCAGGAGACGCGGAAGCGGCGGGCTGATCACGCTGGCCCTGCTGTCCAGCGCCCTGGCCCAAGCCGAAGCGCCGCGACCCCCCATCGCGGAGCCAACCCAAGCCCCTCAACCACCGAGCGCGACACGCACCAGGGCACCAGCGCCCGCCAACACAGACACGGCATCGCGCTCGGCCAAGCAGCCAGGTACCGATGCGCCCCACGCATCCACTGCGCTGCCCACCGAAGTCCCACTGACGCTCGACGTCGCCCTCGTCGAGGCCGGAACACGCGCACCCGGTATCGCAGCGAGCCGAGCCCGGGAGGCGATGGCGCGAGGGGACATCGAAGTGGCCCGGACCTTCGCGCCGCTCACGGTATCGCTCGCCGCAGGCGGGAATGATCCGCACTGGTCCGCGGGCGTGTCGCAACGCCTCCCGGTCCCAGGCGCGCGAGGCGCGCGGATCCACGCCGCTGAACTCGGTGCGCGAGGCGCGGAAGAGGAGCGCCGCTCGAACGAGCTGACGGTGCGAGCCACCACGCGTCGCGCCTACTTCGCCCTGGTGCGAGCGCGACAGCTCGAATCCAACGCCGAGCGAGCCCTGCGTCTCGCGCAAGAGTCCGAGGCCGCGGTCCAGCTCCGCTTCGAGACGGGCGCGGCCCCGGAGCTGGAGTGGGTACAAGCCAGGCTCGCGAGAGCCTCCGCCGAAGTCGCGGTATCGGAGCAGCACGCGGACACGGTGATGCTCTCCGCCGAACTCGCCGTGCTGTTGGGTCGAGACCCGCGCCGCCCCTTGGCGCCGGCAGCGGAGCAAGCCCCGCGGTTGCCCGCGCTGGATGACGCTGTCTCGCGATCGGATCACGCCCCGCGAGCCAAGGCGAGACAAGCGGACGTCGAAGCCGCGAGAGAGTCCTTGCGAGCCGCGAAGCGAGAGCGCTGGCCCACGCCCGTGGTGGGCATCTCGCTGGAGGGAGACGGTCCGCATGGGGAGAGCGTGTTCCTGCGAGGCGCGCTCGACCTGGAGGTCCCCACCCCAGGGTTGGGGCGCGGAGAGCAGGACCGCCTCCGAGCCACGGTGGCACTGGCCGAGGCGCAAGCGGATGAGGATCGCCGGCAGGGGCTCGCGGACATCGTCGTCGCGCACGCGCGCCTCACTGCGGCGCTCGCGACGTTGCGCCGGTACGAGGCGGACATCCTGCCGGGCTTGGAGACCACGGAGCGGATGGCCTTGGACGCCTACCGGGCGGGACGCAGCCCGCTGCTCGCGTTGAACGAGGCCCTCAAGTCCGCCTCGGAGCTGCGAGCCCAATTCATCCAGGCGGCCTTCACCGCGCAGTCGGCCTTCGCGGACCTGGAAGTGGCCGTCGGGAGTGCTCTTCCATGAGATTCAGTGTCGCGCTCCTCGCGTGTGGACTCACGGTGGCGTGCAAGTCCGCGTCGAAGGAGGAGGCCGTGCTGCCGCATCCCCGAGTGCGTGGAGTCACCGCGCATCTGGCCCCCGCGGGAGTGTCGCTCCCGGTGTCGGGCGTATTGGCATCGCCCCCAGGAAGAGAACTCAAGCTGGGTCCTCTGGTGCCCGGTCGCCTCGCGAAGCTGAGCGTCTCGGAGGGAGCGCTCGTGCGGGCAACGCAGACGTTGGCCGAGGTGGAGTCCGCACCCGTCGCAGCCGAACTGACGCAAGCGGAGGCCACCGCGAGAGAGGCAGCGGCAGCGACTCAAGCAGCCAAGGCGAAGCGCGAGCGCACCGAGGTGCTCGTGCAGCGAGGAGTCGCGGCCCGTCAGGAGTTGGAGCAGGACCGCAGCGCGGAGGTCGCCGCGGTCGCCGCCGAGCAGCGAGCGAAGTCCGCGGTGGACCTGGCGCACCGAGGCGTCCGTCGCAGCGTCATCCAAGCGCCGTTTGATGGCGTGGTGACGGCGGTGTTCGTCCAGCAGGGCGAATCGGTGGACACCTCGGGTCAGCCCATCATCCAGGTCTCGGCCACGGATCCGCTGGAGCTGCGCGCCTTCGTGCCCCAAGCGGAGGTCGCGCGTGTGCGGGCAGGCCAGAAGGTCACGCTCGGTCTCGACGCGCGAGCGGATCCACCGCCAGGCGAGGTGCTCGCCGTCTCGCCCACCATCGACGCGCGAAGCGGCAATGTCCTCGTGCGCATCCGCGTCGCGAACCCGACGGGAGCGCTGCGCTTGGGGAGCCTCGTCCGGGCGCGAATCCTCCTGGAGGAAGTGGGGCGGGCGCTGCGACTTCCCGCCTCGGTGCTGTTGCCGACGGCGGACGGAGGCGTGGGCGTGGCGCTCGTGGAAGAGGGGCGAGTGCGGGGCGTCGGGGTGACGGTGTTGTCGGAGGAGAACGGTGAGGCCTTGCTCGACGGCCCGGTCCCAGACGGGGCCGTGGTCATCGTCGAGGGTGGGTACTCACTGCCGGACGGCACCGAGGTGGAGGTGGTGCGTTGAGGTGGATGGAGCTGTTGCGGCGGCACGCGCCGGGCCTGCTGGTATTGCTCGGTGCGCTGTGCATCGGCGGCGCGGTGGCGGGGATGCATCTGCCGGGCGGGCTCTACCCGGAGGTGACCTTCCCTCGCATCGTCGTCGTCGCGACGGTGCCGGGCGCGAGCGCTCGGACCATGCAGCTCTCGGTGACGCGCCCGGTGGAGGAGGGGCTGTCCACGGTCATCGGAGTGCGTCGGGTTCGCTCGCGCACCATCCGCGCCGCGAGCGAGGTCTCGCTCTGGTTCGAGCCGCAGGCGGACATGGACCGCTCCCTGGGGTTGATCAACGCGAGGCTGGCGGAGCTGCGCGGCTCGCTCCCGTCGGACGTGACGCTGACGGCGGAGCGACTCCTGCCGTCGTCCTTCCCCATCCAGACGCTCGCGGTGACGGGCACGGCCGAGCCCGCGAGGTTGCGAGACTTCGCGCTGTACACGCTGCGCCCGATGCTCGCCGGCTTGCCGGGAGTGGGGCGCGTGGAGGTGATGGGCGGCGACGTGCGCGAGCTGCGCATCGAGGTGGATCCACGCAAGCTGGAGCAGGCGGGGCTGGACCTCGCCACGGTGGCCACCGCGGTAGGCGACGCACTCAAGCTGGAGCCCGCGGGCCGAGTGGACGTGCACTACCAGCAGGAGTTGGTGGTGGTGCGCGGTCCGGTGGATGACCCGGGACGGTTGGTGGAGCTGGTGGTGGGAGGTTCGGACACCGCTCCGATTCGACTGGGAGACGTGGCCCGAGTGGAGGAGGGGCACGCGGACAGGTTGTCGCGAACGTTCGCGAACAGTCGGCCCGCGGTGTTGGTGAGCATCGGTCGAAGGCCCCAAGCCGACGCCATCGCGCTGGCGAAGGACATCGAGCGCGAGCTGAATGCGCTGACACCCGCGCTGCCGCCGGGCGTCGAGGTCCGAGTGTCCTACAACCAGGTGGACCTCATCGCGCGCTCGGTGTCGCACGTGCGCGACGAGGTGGCGTTGGGAGGGCTGCTCACGCTCGCGGTGGTGGGGCTATTCCTGCGCTCATGGCGGCCGATGCTGGCGGCGGCGGTGGCGTTGCCGGCCACGCTGTGGATGACGCTCGGCGCGCTCTGGATGTCGGGGGGCACGCTGAACCTGATGTCACTGGGTGGGCTCGCGGTGGCCATCGGGTTGGTGGTGGATGACGCGGTCGTGGTGGTGGAGGCCGTGCATCGTCGGATGAGCGAGGGCATGGAGCGCTGGGCCGCGACCGCCGACGCGCTTCGAGAGGTCGCGTGGCCCGTCACCAACTCCACGCTGACGACGGTCGTGGTGTTCGCGCCGCTGGCCTTGCTGTCGGGAGTGGCCGGACAGTTCTTCTCCGCGCTCGCGTTCACGCTGTGCGCGGCGGTGGTGTTCTCGCTGGGCATCGCGGTCACGCTGACGCCGTTGCTGTGCGGCACCTTGCTGCGTCCCCAGTCGGGACACGCACACGAGGCACCCGGTGCCGGGCTCTACGCCAGGACCCTGGTGCAAGTGGCCAGGCATCCCGCGAGGACGCTGGCGGTCGTGGCTCTGGTGACCGCGCTGCTGGGCGGACTGGCCTGGGGAGTGGGAACGGGCTTCCTTCCTGAACTCGACGAGGGGGCCTTCGTGGTGGACTACTTCACGCCCACGGGGACCTCGGTGGACGAGGCGGAGCGATTGGGCCATCAGCTCGAGGAGGTCCTCGCCAGCCTCCCCGAGGTCGAAGGCACGAGCCGTCGATTGGGCGCGGAGCTGGGGCCGCCCGCGGCCACGGAGTCCTCCCTGGGGGACATCACGGTGGCGTTGAAGCCCTCGCGCGATCGCCCCGGCGAACAAGTCATCGAGGAGGCCCGCGAGAAGGTCGAGGCGGCGGTCCCAGGCGTGCGGGTGGAGTTCGTCGAGTTGCTCCAGGACGTGCTCTCCGACCTGGAGGGGAACCCGGATCCGGTGGAAGTGAAGCTCCAAGGCACGGACCTGGATGCACTCAGAGCCTTCGCGCCGCAAGTGGCCGAGCGCCTCAAGGACATCCCGGGGCTGGCGGACCTCTACGACGGAGTCGCGGGTTGCACCCCCGAGGTCCACCTGGACGTGGATCTCCGAGCCGCGGGCCAACTTGGGCTGACGGTGCAGGACCTGGCCACGCAGGTGCGCACGGCGATGTTGGGACAAGTCGCAGGCTCCGTGCCCAAAGAGGGGCGCTGGATGGAGGCCCGGGTGAGCCTGCGAGATTCGGATCGCCTGGACGCGCAGGTGTTGGAGCACTTGCGAGTGAGGACGCCCGCGGGAGCATCCGTGCCAGTGCTGCAGGTGGCGCACATGCGGCGCGAGTGCCTGCCCTCCGAGTTGCTGACAGACAATCTCAGGCCACTGGTGGCGGTGACAGGTCGCTTGGAGGGACGGGACCTGGGCAGCGTGACGGCGGATGTGCAAGCACGGCTCGCGGGACTGGTTCCGCCACCAGGAATCGATCTGCGCCTGGGAGGGCTGCGCGAGAGTCAGCACGAGTCCTTCGTGTCCCTGGTGTGGGTGTTGTTGCTGGCCGCCGTGGGCGTGTTCTGGGTGCTGACGGTTCATTTCCGCAGCCTCGTCCTGCCGTGCCTGATCCTCGGCGCGGTACCGATTGCGCTCGCGGCCGGAGTGGCCTGTCTGCGAGTGACGGGAGTCCCGCTCAACGTCTCCTCGTTGATGGGCTGCATCCTGCTGGTGGGCCTGGTGGTGAAGAACGGCATCCTCCTGCTCGACCGAGCGGAGGAGGGTCGCGAAGCCGGAATGGATCCGAGAAGCGCGGTAGTGCTCGCGGCCCAGGTCAGACTGCGTCCCATCCTCATGACCACGCTGGCCACGCTGCTGGGCTTGTTTCCGCTGGCGCTGGGCCTGGGCGAGGGAGGAGAACTCCAGCGCCCCTTGGCGGTCACTGTCCTAGGGGGCCTCGCGCTCTCGACCCTGATGGTCCTGATCGCCTTGCCAGCGGCCTACCTCCTGGTCCGTCGAGCAGGCCAATCCCCACCGCAAGTCAGCCCCTGATCCATCCAGCTCACCCAACCTGGCCGAGTACGCGGTTCGCCATCTTCGACAGAATGCCGATCCGCGAGACCGGGTCGGTCCTGAGACCAAAGGCGCACCACTCGAAGCCGAGGAACGCAGGTCACGAGGGGAGTCGAACGATGAAGACGCTCGAATGCGTCTCGCGCCGCTCATAGCTGAGCGATCCACCATGCGCCGCGACCAGCGCACGGGAGAGCGCGAGCCCCAGGCCAAGTCCCTCGCCAGTACGGGCATCGTCCGCGCGAGCGAACCGTTCGAAGAGCCGGGGAAGGAACGCAGGCTCGACACCCGAGCCATCATCCGCGACGGTCACCAGGGCGCCCGCGGGAGTCGAGTGCACCTCGACCCGGACCTCGCTCTGGCAGTGGCGGAGTGCATTGGACAGAAGGTTGTCGAGCACCCGTCCCAGCAACACCGCATCGCCCCGAACCTGAATCGCCGCGCCCGTGACGCTGAGCCGAGGCGCGCGCTCTCTCTGCACCCGCTCCATTCGACGAGCAGACGCCTCGGCGAGCTGAAGCAGGTCCACCAGAGCGGCTGATGAGACCAGCGCACCGGCATCCGCGCGAGCCAAGGTCAGCAGGGCATCCACCAACGAAGCGAGCCCAAGACTCTCCGCGTGGATGATCTCAAGCGCCTGTCGATACGCCTCGGGAGAGCGCTCACGGCGGAGCGCCAGCTCCGTCTCCCCAAGGATGACGGTGAGCGGTGTGCGCAGCTCATGCGCAGCATCCGAGGTGAAGCTGCGGATGCGAGCCATCGAGCTGCGAGTCTCCGAGAGCAGCCCGTTGAGCGTGGAAGCCAGCTCGTCCCACTCATCGCCGGTGCCGCGAACGGGCAAAGACAAGTCCAGCGAGGACGCGCGAGCGGCCCGAGCCCTGCTGCTGGCCTCCCGCAAGGGAGCCAGCGCCCGATCCACGAAGAGTCGCCCCAGGGCCACCGCGCCGACCACCGCGAAGGGAGCCGTCAGCAGCACCGTGCCGAAGGCCTCGCGAGCGTCATCGAGGAGTCCTTCCTCCTGTCCAGGAGGGCGAGGATGCCGCTGCTCCCACCAGTCGCACACACCCAGAACAACGGTCACGAGCGCGCCGTAGAGAAGCAGCGTGCCCAGCACGGCCCCGGCGAAGAAGCGAGTCAGTCGCGATCGCAGCGACTGGGGGCGAGTCATTCCTGGCTCCTCAGCACATAGCCCACGCCGCGCACGGTATGGATGAGCTTGTCGGGAAAGGGAGCATCCACCTTCGCGCGCAGATAGCGGATGTAGACCTCGACGACGTTGGAGAAGGTCTCGAAGTCATGGTCCCAGACCGCCTGCACAATCCGGGTCCGCGAGACGACCTCCCCCGCATGCTCGAGGAGAAAGTGCAGGAGCGAATACTCGCGAGCGGTCAGCGCCAACGTCGCTCCAGCCCGAACCACCTTGCGAGTCACTGGGTCGAGCGACAGGTCCCCATGGCTCAGCACAGGACTCGCGCGGCCGGAGACCCGCCGAAGGATGGCCCGGATGCGAGCGAGCAGCTCTTCGAAAGAGAACGGCTTGACCAGGTAGTCGTCCGCGCCAGCATTGAGGGCGGCGATGCGGTCCGCGACAGCGTCGCGAGCGGTAAGCATCAGGACCGGGGTGATGTCCTGGCGAGCCCGCAGGGCCTGGAGAAGGTCGAGGCCGGACAGTCCAGGAATCATCCAGTCGAGCAGCACGAGGTCGAACCGACCGTCGCGCAACAGGTCGCGCGCTTCGTCTCCCGAGGAGCAGACGCGGACCAGGAAGCCCTCTTCGCTCAGGCCCCGCTCGAGAAAGGCACGGACCCGAACTTCATCTTCCACGACGAGGATGGGCACGGACGCGTTCTACGCTGAACCGTCTGCCCGCGCCGCTCACCAGGGCCAGGTCACAGAGCGCTCGTCCCCTCGAACGCCGGTGCCAGTGAACCCGGGAACGAAGAACCTGGGACGGAGGCGCGAAGAGTCGTTGACACCGTACGCGGCACGGCGTTACAAGCCGCGCCCCTCGCCAAGAGGGCCCCGACGCTGGTTGGGGCAGAAGGATTTGGTGGAGGGGAAAAAGGAAATACGGCAGTCAACGGAGCGAGTTGACAGCGGAAGGCGCGGAGGAATAGAACGCGCGCCCCACCTCGGAAGTGAGCCCTGGAA
>JAEMGR010000004.1 GCA_016458225.1 Myxococcaceae bacterium JPH2
GGGGCAGAAGGATTTGGTGGAGGGGAAAAAGGAAATACGGCAGTCAACGGAGCGAGTTGACAGCGGAAGGCGCGGAGGAATAGAACGCGCGCCCCACCTCGGAAGTGAGCCCTGGAAGGACGGGCAGCGAGGGAGGAAGCTGACAACGAGCGGTTGACAAGGGAGGCGGCGAAGCGGTAGAAGCCGCGCCCCCGACGAAGAAGACA